>JAOUIN010000413.1 GCA_029883965.1 Betaproteobacteria bacterium | reverse complement strand
CCGGGGAACTGAAATGGCAAACATGAAACAACATAAGCTCGGCTGGATCGGCATCGGCCGCATGGGTTATGCAATGGCGGAGCGTCTGGCCAAGGCCGGCTGCGACATCTCGGTGTGGAACCGTACAAAGTCCAAGGCCGAGCCGCTGGCCAAGTCCGGTGCAAAAGTGGTGGACCATCTGACCGACCTCGCAGGCTGCGACATCGTGTTCACCATGGTGTCCACCGGCAAGGATGTGAAGGAGGTGCTGTTCGGACCGAACGGCGTGATGTCGAAGGGCGGTGCGCCGAAAATCATTGTCGACAGCACCTCGATTTCGCTCGAGGAGTCGGCCGAGATCCGCGCGAAGCTGGCCGACAAGAAAATCAAGATGCTCGCCGCGCCGGTCTC
The DNA here is from genome assembly GCA_029883965.1 of Betaproteobacteria bacterium. GTDB lineage: Bacteria > Pseudomonadota > Gammaproteobacteria > Burkholderiales > SG8-41. Next base: position 1,799 of record JAOUIN010000413.1, on the reverse strand, counting down.
CGGCAATGCCAAGGTGATCAAGGCCGGCAAGCTCACCGTGGTGGCTTCCGGTCCGCAGGATGCGTTTGACGCGGTGCAGCCGTATCTCGAATCCATCGGGCGCGGCGTGTCCTACGTCGGCGATGGTGAGCTGTCGCGCATCGCCAAGATCTGCCACAACGTGATGCTCGGCGTGGTGATCCAGAACCTGTGCGAGATTACGGTGCTCGCGGAGAAGGCCGGCATGAAACGCCATGCCTTCCTCGATTTCCTCAACAAGAGCGTGATGGGTTCGATGTTCACTGCATACAAGACCCCGGCGCTGTCGAATCTGGATTTTCATGTGACTTTCACTCCGGAACTGCTGCGCAAGGACATCGACCTCGGGCTCGCCGCCGGCCGCACCTATGGTGTGCCAATGCCGACCACGGCGATCACGCGGGACATGGTGCAAACGCTCATCGGGCACGGATTTGACCAGGATTTCTCGCAGTTGCTGCTGCTCCAGGCGAAGGCGTCCGGCATCGAGCTGAAACCGGAGAATGTCGAGGTGGGCGACGGTTTGTCCTGAGCAGGCCGGGCTGCCGGTAAGTCCACGATTCAAACTTTTCGAGAATAAGGTTAAACTGGGCGCGAACCGAAGGTTCCTGTGTCACTGCAAGCCCGGGTTCCACCGCCGGAGGAGCCCGGTGGCAAGTCAAATAACCATTGAGGAGATCTGGATGAAGAAGGTTATCAGTTTTGCGCTGGCGGCTGCTGCGCTGGTCGCCACACAGGGGATTGCTGCGGAATTCCCCACCAAGCCGGTGCGTTTCATGATCGCGTTCCCGCCCGGCAGTTCGACCGACATCGTCGGCCGGCTGTATACGAACAAATGGACCGAGCTGTGGGGCCAGACCGTGCTCGCCGACAATCGCGGCGGCGCGGGCGGCACGCTCGCGGCCGGCGTTGCGGCCCGTGCCGCGCCGGACGGCTACACCCTGCTCATGCATTCCTCGGGCTATGCATCCAACCATCAGCTGTATGCCAACCTGCCGTACACGACGGCCGACTTTGTCGACATCGGGCCGCTGGCGATGCAGCCCAACGTGCTGGTGACGCCCAACGGCTCCGCATACAAGTCAGTGATGGATCTGATCAATACCGCCAAGGCCAAGCCCGGTTCGATTAACTTTGCGTCGGCTGGTGTCGGCAGCGGTACGCACATGAACCTCGAGAAGTTCAAGCTCGCGACCAAGGTCAACCTGAACCACATCCCGTACAAGGGCTCGGGTGAAGTGCTGGCCGATATAGTCGGCGGTCGCGTGGACTTCTACTTCGCGCCGATCTCGGCGGCGATGGGTCACATCGAGGGCAAGCGTTTGCGTGCGCTGGCTGTGAGCACGATCAAGCGCTCGGGCGTGCTGCCGAACGTGCCGACTATCGCCGAATCCGGCGTGCCCAAGTTTGATTTTTCACTCTGGTTTGGCGTGTGGGCGCCGAAGGGCGTGCCGCAACCGGTCATCAACAAGGTCGCGGCTGCGATCAAGACTGCGGCGAACGATCGGGGCGTCAAGGAGAGGCTGGCTTCTCTGGGCAATGACCCGATGGACATGAATCCCGCGCAGTTCGCGAAGTTCGTGCGCGAGGAAATCGAAGACGCCAAAGTCATCGTCAAGGCTGCTGGCATCAAGGCGCAATAAGCCGGTCCTGTACTCGATGTCATGCGGGCGGTGCAGTTTGCGCCGCCCGTTTTGTTTGACCGTGCGGGATTCCCGCCGGCCAGTAGCGGAGGTGCGTGGCGATGAAGTTCCGGCAGTTGGGTAAAAAGGGCCCCCGGG
>JAOUIN010000412.1 GCA_029883965.1 Betaproteobacteria bacterium | reverse complement strand
GGCATCACGCTTAACGTCGGCTTCGTCATCATTGAGGCGTACTACGGCTGGGTCACCGGCTCACTGGCGCTGCTCGCGGACGCCGCGCACAACCTCGGTGATGTCGGCGGCCTGCTGCTGGCATGGACCGCGTTCGCCGCGGCACGGCTGCAGCCCAGCGACCAGAAAACCTACGGCTGGCGCCGCGGTTCGATACTCGCGAGTTTCATCAATGCGCTGATCCTGCTGGTCGCCATGGGCTCGCTGGGCTGGGAAGCCATACACCGCCTGGGCGATCCGCGCCCGATGGCAGCCGGCACGGTGATGGTCGTAGCCGCCATCGGCGTGGTCATCAATACCGTGACGGCACTGCTGTTCATGGCCGACCGGAAAAACGACCTGAACATCCGCGGCGCGTTCCTGCACATGGCCGCCGACGCACTGGTATCCATTGGCGTCGTGGTTGCCGGCGCACTGTACTGGTGGCAGGGCTGGACCTGGATCGATTCTGCCACCAGCCTGCTGATCGCACTGGTCGTCATTGCCGGTACCTGGTCGCTGTTCCGGCAGTCGCTGCACCTGTTGTTCGACGGTGTCCCCGAAAACATCAAACTGCCGGAAGTACGCCACTGCCTCGAGTCCATCACCGGCGTGGTATCGGTGCATGACCTGCACGTCTGGGCCATGAGTACCGCCGAACCGGCGCTGACAGCGCATCTGGTGGTGCGCTACGGTGAACGCACCACCGAAGACATCCTGCACGAAGCGCAGCACGCATTGCATGAGCGCTTTGATATCGCGCACGTGACGCTGCAACTCGAAACCGAGGCCTGTGCCGTGGGCCACGGTCCCGCATGTTCGACCGACAACGCCTGATATCCTCACTGATCGCGCTGGGCTATCTCAGTGCGATGTGGCGGCACAAGGGCTGGGACGGCGTGATCGCGCTGATCATTCCGCTGATCGTTGCACTCGGCCTGATTTGGTACGCCGGAACCATCAGCCGTAATTCAAAGCTGTTTTCAGGCTGGCGCGGCCGGATCACCGGGCCCACACCGCCCGCCGCGGTCCGTGCACTCGGCTGGATGCTCCTGCTGCTGCCGCTGGCCGTCATCGCGATCCAGTGGCTGCGCGCGGCCTGACTACACGCACGAAAGACTGCATTGGCCATTGAAGTCATGCTCGCGGTGCTGCTCGGCGCGCTGCTGCATGCCGGATGGAATGCGCTGATCCGCGGCGCCGCCGACCGCACGCGCGACACCGTACTGGTCGCAACGGGCGCCGCCGCCATCGCCGCGTGTGCGCTGCCGGTCCTGCCGCCGCCCGCGACTGCGAGCTGGCCTTACCTCGCAGCCTCCGGAATCATCCATGTCGCTTATTTTCTGCTCGTCGCCGGTTCTTACCGCCACGGCGAACTGAGCTTCGTCTATCCGCTGATGCGCGGTTCGGCACCGGTGATTTCGGCTGTTGCCGCAATGCTTCTGCTAAATGAAATGCCGACTGCCAGCGGCTGGCTGGGCGTGCTGCTGATCTCGGGCGGCGTGCTGTTCCTCGCCGGCGATTCGTGGCGTGCACGCACATTCCATGGTGGCGCTGCGCTCTTTGCGTTGAGCACTGCCGGCATCATAGCCATCTATACGCTCGTCGACGGCGCCGGCGTGCGGCTTTCGGGAAATGCCGCCAGCTACACTTGCTGGGTGCTGCTGCTGACAGCGCTGCCGTTGCTGGGAATATTCCTCCTGCGCGACCGTGCGGCGACCACGAATTACGTACAGCGCCACTGGCGGCGCGGCCTGCTCGGCGGCGGCTGCACGCTTGCGTCATACGCATTGGCACTGTGGGCCATGACACAGGCACCGATAGCGATGGTGGCGGCACTGCGCGAAACATCCGTCGTATTCGCCGCGATCATTGCGATGACGCTCCTCGGTGAACGCGTCAGCCGCATACGCGGGCTGTCGATACTCATCGTCGCTGCCGGCGCGGTCGCAATCAAGCTAGCCTGACCCTGCGCGTCAGCACCACCGCAACCCTAAAAGACCGGCCACGTTGTCGCCGATCAGATCGCGCCGAAAATAACTTAATATATTGTTTTTATTGATATTTTAAAGAGTTTTCGAGGCGCATGCCGAGCGCCTCAGCCTGGCGTTTTTCATACGCCTGGCGCACCGCATCGTGTTGCTGGCCGATGATGCCGCCGCGCACCGTGCGC
>JAOUIN010000411.1 GCA_029883965.1 Betaproteobacteria bacterium | reverse complement strand
CATCGATGAGCGACAGGATGCCCGCCATGAATGCCTGATCCCGATATTCGGCATCGCCGCACTCACGCTCAGCCAGCAGCTCCATCATCTTGCCGCGGGTGACCGCCAGCGTCAGCAGCGGGCTGGGAGCGTTGCCGGAACTGTGCTGGGCAAACAGCAATACCTGTATCCACCGCTGCAACTGCCGGCTACCCAGCACCACCAGAGCGCGCGGCAAGGACTCGATCCTGGTTTGCAAACCCATGCTCACCGAGTTGACCAGGCGCATTAGCTTGTAGGTCAGCTCCGGTGACTGCTTGAAGGTTCTCTCGATCGCCCCCCGGTCAGCATTCGAAAGCGTCAGCTGCAGCAGATTCAGCAGGACCTGCCTGGAAGGATCGGAACGCCGACCTTCCAGAATCACGGGCCGGGCGAAGAAGTAACCCTGGAAGAAGTCGCAACCCAGCTCACGACACTCGCGCGCCTGCTCCCGGGTCTCGACTTTTTCAGCCAGCACCTTGACTCCGCTTCGATGCGCCTGCATCACCAGTCCGGATATCGCTGCCGACGGCGTGTCCAGAATATCGATCTTCACGACTTCGATCAGCGGCAACAGCGCCTCGTGGGCCGGTGTAATCTTCACCATGTCATCGAGCGCGAAGGTGAATCCAGCCTGGCGAAGAACCCGGCAGCGCTCGATCACTTCCGGAGTGATCTCGACCGTCTCAAGAAGCTCAATGACCATGCGGCCCGCTGGCAGCAGTTCAACGATGTCCGACAACAGGAGTTCAGCACTGAAGTTGATAAAACCCGTGCGGTTACCAAGGACCGCATCGATTCCCAGCTCACTGAATGCGTGCGAAATGACACTCGCCGTTGCCATTTGGTCATTCAGGACTTCGACGCCCGTCTGGTTCGATGTCCGGAATAGCAGTTCGTAAGCGACCGTCTTCTGGTTGCGGTCGAGAATCGGCTGGCGGCCCAGGAAAAATGACGGAGCAGCGCACATACCTTGCAATTATGTCGGGAACCACGACCCCAGGATAGGGAACCACGGCCCATTCTCTGATCGCCGGCGCGCTCAGTTGTCCGGTTTTTGATGCCAGGTGACGCCGTAAAGATCGTGCCGGCGATCCTTCAGGTTGCGCACGGTGCCCTGGTGACGGGCATCGCGGAGCGCACGCAGGCTCAGGTCGGCAAACGCCACCATCTCGGAGTTCGGCGTGGTGTCAGCCGCGATACCGTCCCGCGCAAACGGAAAATCACACGGCGTGAGGATGCAGCTCTGCGCGTAGTGGATGTCATTGTTGTGTACATTGGGCAGGTTGCCGCAGCTCCCGGCCATTGCCACGTAGATCTGGTTTTCGACCGCCCGCGCCTGCGCGCAGTAGCGGACCCGCAGGTAGCTCTGCCGCTCATCGGTAAGAAAAGGCACGAACAGGATATTGATGCCCTGGTCCACCAGGTACCGGGTCAGCTCCGGAAACTCGGAGTCGTAGCAGATGAGCACGCCGATCGGGCCGCAGTCGGTATTGATCAGGGCCAGTTCGTTGCCACCGGTGATATTCCACCAGTAGCGCTCGTTCGGCGTCGGGTGAATCTTTTCCTGCATGGCCATCGTGCCGTCACGCAGGAACACGTGGCATACGTTCCGCACGGTGTTGCCGCGGAGCGCCGGGAGTGAGCCCCCGATGATGTTGACGTTGTAGCGTACCGCTGCGTCCAGCATCAGTTCGCAGAACTGCTTTTCGTAACTGGCGAGCTTGGCAATGCCTTCGTGAGCCGGAATCTCCTCGTTCTCGATAGACAGCAGCTGCATCGTGAACAATTCGGGAAACACGACGAAATCGGCCCCATAGTCGGCCGTTACATCGATGAAATACAGAACGTTGCGACTGAACTGTTCGAATGACGAAATGCCCCGCTGGCGATACTGCACAGCCGCGATCCGCACGCGGTTCAGCCCCGGCGACACGGTATGTGTCGCGGAACTTGCCGGCTTGTCCACATACTGCGGGTTGTGCCACACGAGGTGCACGGCATAGCCGCCCGACTCGCTGTCGACGGGCAGGTAGCCCGGCAGCACACCGATCGGCTCGAAACCCATCTTGTCCTGGAAGCTCAGGACCGGATCCGACACTTCCTTGCGCAAGACGGCATCCACGTAGGCCTGTGCCGTACCGAAGCGCCTGGCATTGCGGTTGACATTCGGAATGCGGC
>JAOUIN010000410.1 GCA_029883965.1 Betaproteobacteria bacterium | reverse complement strand
CAGGTTGTGGTCATCGACCAGCAGCACTCTCAGCTTACCGCTCATGCATGCACCTCGTTTACGGTGGCGCCACTGCCAGTCGTTCCCTGTCCTACAGGCAGCGTCAGTGTGACAATTGCTCCAGAACGCGGTTTGGACTGCACCTCAACCGTGGCCCCGATGCGCTGGGCACGCTCGCGCATTATCCGCAGCCCGATGTGGCTGTCAGCTGCATCTGCAGCTTCGCCGACATCAAAACCACTGCCGTCATCGGCCACCGTAAAGCGATAATCAGCGTCCCGTTGTACTGCAAGCCTGACCCGGGTCGCGCCGGCATGTTTGCGCACATTCGACAGCGCTTCCTGCAGGATATGCAACACCTGCAATTGCGACTCGGCGTGCAATGGCACACCCGTGCCCGAATCGGAAAACTCCACTGCGAGCCCCGACTGCGCGCCAAACCGTTCGAGCATGCGCCGCAGCGCCACACCCACATCCTCCTCCTGCTTCACCCGGACCCGGAAATGCGTCAGCAGTTCGCGCACGTTGTCGTAACTTTCCTGCACCCCTTCGCGTATGTTGCTCAGCACTTCGGTTATCTCTCCGCGCGCGTCACGCCGCAGCGAATCCTCCAGCAGTTGCACCTGGATATTGAGAAACGCCAGCGATTGGGCAATCGAGTCATGCAATTCCCGCGCGAGCAGGCTGCGCTCCTCGAATACCGCCAATTCACGGTCACGCGAGGCCAGCCGTTGATTCTCGATGGCTATAGCCAGATGCTGACCGAGCGCATCGAGCAGTTCGCGATCCTCGGGACTGATCGCGCGAGGTGTTTTGAAGTAGAGATTGAATATGCCCAGCAGCTCCCGCTTCAAACGGATCGGAAATATCGCCACAGTCCGGTATCCGGCCTTGCGACAATCGGCCGCCACATCCGGCGCAATGTCGTCGAGCACGTCCACCGCGCTGCGGTTAACCTGTGCGGCCGATCCGCACAGGCACTCACCCATGTCGATGCAGCGCTCCTCGGAAGCAAATTCACTCGTCAGACCTTCATGTGCATAAAGATGCAACTGGCTGGTGCTCGCGTCAACCAGCCGCACCGCGCCACCGGCCGCGTCATGCAGGGCCATCAGCCGGCGCAGAAACCCGCGACAGAACTCCTCGGTGGACGCGGGTTCGTTAAGCAGGCGGGAAACTTCGTAAAGCGCCGCCAGTTCGCGGTTGCGCGCCGCCAGATCGATTGTCTTCTCCGCAACCCGTTCCTCCAGCGTGGCATACGATTCCTGCAGGCGGGAGGCCATGCGGTTGAAGCCCTCGGCAAGATCGCCGAACTCGTCATCCGTCTCCACCGGCACGCGCGCGCTGAATTCACCTGCCGTCATTCGGCGGATGCCGTCAGCCAGGCTGTTCACCGGCCGCACCACCAGCAGGAACATCAGGTAAATCAGAGTCACGGCACCAGCCAGCGCCAGCGCGATCAGGCCGAACTGCATGTAGCGCAGGATCGCGATATTGCGCGCGTTATTCGCCTCGGTTAGCCGCACCACCTGATCGATGCGCTCCACAAACGCGTTGATCTCGGCGCGCAGCATATTGAGGCCTTCGGGATTCCCGGCGGCAGCGGCAGTGGCGGCGCGCTCGATCAATGGTTTGATCGTGCTGAACCAGCGCTCTTCGACGGCATCGAGTTCGGCCACAATTTCACGATCCCGCGGCAACACCAACGGCCGTACCGGATCTCCTACTTTGAGCCCGGTAAGCACATCCTCGAAGCGGCGCATTTCAGTTCGCATTTGCTCACGCACTGAGGGGTCACCAGTACGAACGCTCTCCGCCAGCAAGTAGGCAATGCGGTACGAGCGCATGCGTTCACTGCCCATGTCATTGATCACCGCCGCGCCGCCCTCGAGTTTCCACGATTCGTAAAGCGTGAAACCGACAGCAGCCAGAGCCACCGCCAGAAATACGATCGCAATCCAGAATAGTTTGCCGCTCAGGCGCGGCCCGGGCAGATTAACCGGCATGGGATATGTCCCGCCCGGCGCTCCCTGAAGCAGACTCGCAGCACGTACTACCGCAGACGGTCATCATCATCCATCAGAACGCGGTGAGCGGGCCCCTCCAGGTCTTCAAACTGGCCGCTGCGCAGCGCCCACCAGAACACGCCGCCGATCAGAAAAACCAGGACCAGCGACAGCGGGATCAGCAGATAAAGTATG
>JAOUIN010000409.1 GCA_029883965.1 Betaproteobacteria bacterium | reverse complement strand
CTGATTTTGCCCGCCGCGCTTCAGGTGCGGCAGGCCTTACCATTGCATGTCAACCAACAAACTCTATCAAGCCGTTTTTGATCCCCGCACCATCGCGCTGATCGGCGCATCAGGCGACGAAAAGAAAAATACGTCGCGGCCGCAGCGCTACCTGAAACGCCATGGCTACAAGGGCACGCTGATTCCGGTGAATCCGGGGCGCGATGAAATTTTCGGGGACAAGGCCTATCCCGACGTCACCGCCATCCCGGGTGAGGTCGACCACGCCTTCGTCATGGTGCCGACCAAAGCAGTGCCGCAAGCCGTAAAGCAGTGCGTTGCAAAAAAAATTCCGGTGGTCACGGTCTACAGCGACGGTTTTGCCGAAACCGGCGCCGAAGGTCGCGTAAAGCAGCAGGAGCTCAACGACATCATCCGCGGCAGCAACACACGGCTGGTCGGACCCAACTGCATCGGCCTGATGAGCACGCAGACCCATCTCGCGCTGTCGGTCAATGCCGTGCTGGAAAAACTGGAAATCACGCCGGGCGGCCTCGCCATCGTGTCGCAGTCCGGCAGCATGATGGGCGGACTGATGTCGCGCGGCCTGGGCCGCGGCGTCGGCTTCTCCAAGCTGATTTCGGTGGGCAATGAGGCGGATCTGGGCGTCGGCGAACTGGCAGGCCTGCTGGTCGATGATCCGCATACCGATGCGATCCTGCTGTTCATGGAAACCATACGCGATGCGCCGCATCTCGCCGATGCCGCGCGCCGCGCCTACGCCGTCAACAAACCCGTGATCGTCTACAAGCTCGGTCGATCCGAAGTTGGCCAGGATCTCGCCGCGTCGCACACTGGCGCAATGGCCGGCACTGACGAAGCCGTCGATGCGTTTTTCAAGGCGCATGCCATGCTGCGCGTCGATACGCTGGAAGCCTTGTTCGAACTCCCGGCACTGGTACAAGGGCGAAAACCGAACAAGAAACATCGCGTTGCAGCGATGACGACGACCGGCGGCGGCGCGGCCTGCGTTGTCGACCGCATCGGCACCTACGGCGTCGACGTCGTCGGCCCCACCGACGTGCTGGTCGCGGCGCTGGCGCAGAAAAACATCAGCATCAGCAAGTCACGCATTACCGACCTGACGCTGGCAGGTGCCAAAAAGGAAATCTACGGCGGCGTGCTCAATGCGCTGCTCGCTTCGGACCATTGTGACCTGGTGCTGGCCGTCGCCGGCAGCTCTGCACAGTTCCAGCCGCAGATTGCCGTCGAGCCGCTGGTTGAAGCCGACCGCGGCGACAAGGCGCTGGCGGTATTCCTCGCGCCGCACGCCGAGGCGTCGCTGAAACTGCTGGCGAGCGCCGGGGTTGCCGGATTCCGCACGCCGGAATCCTGCGCCGACTCCATACGTGCATGGCGCGAGTGGACGCCGCCCGCTGACATTCCCGCGCCGGATGCAAGACAAACAGCCGACGCAGAAAAACTGTTGAAAGCAGCCACCGGCAAGCAATTGAACGAACAACAAGCCTGCGCGGTCTTTGGCGCGCTGGGCGTGCCACAGGCACAGACCGCGGTCATGGCGGACGCCAATACCAAAGTCGATATCGGTTACCCCGCTGTCGCCAAAATCCTGTCACCGGACATCGCACACAAGACCGATGCCGGCGGCGTAGTGCTGAACATTGCCGATGCCGCCGCACTGAAACAGACAGCACAGGACATACTGAGCCGCGTAAAGGCAAAACATCCGCAGGCGAAACTCAATGGCATCCTGGTGCAGCGCATGGAACGCGGTCTGGCCGAGGTCATCGTCGGTTACAAGCGCGACCCACAGGTCGGGCCGCTGGTGGTCATCGGCGTCGGCGGCATCTTTGCCGAGGTCTATAAGGATATTGCGATGCGGCTGGCTCCGGTCACGGCGGAAACCGCGATGCAGATGATCGAAGAAGTCAAAGGCCTCGCCGTAATCCGCGGCTATCGCGGCCTGCCGCGCGGAGACTGCGCGGCACTGGCGCAGGCAGTAGCGGCGTTTTCACAACTGGCTGCATTTGACGATATCGCCGAGGCCGAGATCAATCCGCTGATGATCAAGGCGGAAGGTGACGGTGTAGTGGCAGTCGATGGCCTGATCGTACGACGTCAGGCCTGATTCTCAGGTAAACCGGCTGCTGTGCAGCCCTGATGGAGGACACACCATGGCGCAAAGCCTGGGCGAGAAACTGGA
>JAOUIN010000408.1 GCA_029883965.1 Betaproteobacteria bacterium | reverse complement strand
GTCGACATCCACGGCGAAACCGATCAGGCGCCGCTGCAATTCACGCACGCGTGGATCAAGATTCGACAGGCCTTCGAGTTTTTGCTGGATGAGTTCCCAGTCGGGCAGCGGATAGATCAGCAGACAACGGTCTGCATCGGCCGTGATGACCAGGTGGCCGGCGCAACGCTCGAGCAACGTATCGCGATGGCGTGCCGGTACTGCAAGCCTGCCTTTGCTGTCGAGATTGAGTTGTGCGACACCGCGGAACACAGATCCTCCCCTTGAATGAGCGGGAGGTTGCCGGCGCCTCGTTTGGCTGGCATTTCTCCCACTTTCTACCACTTCGTCCCACTATAAATAACTGGGTGCTGGTGGTCAAGGGTCGAATTACCGAATTTCTTTTTTACGACAACGACTTACGACAACTTGTTGACAACGGTTTTTACTGTTTCTTGCGATCGAAATAATATAATAAAAACAACATGATATTACGCATACTGAAAGTAGCGCATTAAGTAATTATGCTTAAAAATCAGGCAATTACGTGAATTCGCGCCGTCGCCGCTTAGCGACAACGAGCGAGGCACGGCAGGAATGGTGAAGCTGGCCGGTAAGCCGGGTTCTGTCGTGGACAGCCATTCCTCTGGGCCGCACATCGCTGTACAGCTCAAGCCACCTACCCGCAAGCTCGGCGGGACGCGTCAACGCTTGCCTATTCGGTGTTGCTCCGGGTGGAGGTTACCGTGCCACTCGCGTTACCGCGAGTGCGGTGCGCTCTTACCGCACCTTTTCACCCTTACCTGATCCATTCTTCCCATTAAAGAGAGACTTTGCGCCGCTCGCGCGCCGCAAGTCGAACGGCCATCGGCGGTTCATTCTCTGTGGCCCTGTTCCTCGCCTCACGGCGGACGGGCGTTACCCGTCACCCTACCCTGTGGAGCCCGGACTTTCCTCTATGCACGGCACGTACAGGTCGCCCTGTCCGGTTTGGTCCGCACACAGCGGCTGCCTGGCCAGCTTCACCGCGAATGCTATCACGGCACCATCCGCTCGATCCCTGATTCCGTCCGGACCTAGCGTGCAGTGCGCGCCTCGCGCGCACGCACTGCGGCAAGCAGGCGACGCAGGTGATGATCATGCACGCCCAGTGCATCCAGGTGGCGCAGCGTGTTCACCAGATAATCGACGTTGGGGCCGCGCTCGCCGCAACAGCCGGCAATGATTTCGGCTGCAGCGTCGATTTCCAGACGGCCGGCATAACCATCGTGCCGGCGGTTCGCCAGAAATGTCAGCGCCATCCGGCGACGCGCACCGACCAGCACCGGCAGCAGCCGTGGCACGTAAACCCGCCGCCGCATTTCCTGGCGCCACACCGTTTCGAGCATGGCAGGAACATCGGACGCCGCAATGCGATAGGCCGTGCCCCTGCACGCGCCGCCGCGATCAAGGCCGAGCACCAGGCCCGGCGCCGATATCGTGCCGCGATAGCGACTGGAATAAATGCAAAACGCACGGTGATAACCGCGCAACAATGCGGACGCCGCGGCTTTACTCTCAAAGCCGGGATTCCACATCAGCGATCCGTAAGTGAACAACCACAGGTCGCCGCGCGGCAGATCGAGTCGGCTGTAATGATAAGGATCGTCGCGCGGCAACGGCTCGGATGCGCTGTACTCCTGGCGCCGCGGCAATGACGCGCTCAAGAGCCCGCAATCCTCCACTGAATCTCGGCGCCGGCGCGCATCGGCACGAGCGTGTCATCACCAAAAGGCACGCTCGCCGGCACCTGCCACGGCTGATGCTCAAGCGTGATTTTTCCCGTGTTGCGCGGCAAACCGTAGAAGTCCGCGCCGAACTGGCTCGCAAATCCCTCCAGCCGGTCGAGCGCACCGGCAGCAGCAAAAACCTCGGCGTAAAGCTCGATGCCGGCGTGCGCGGTGTACATGCCGGCGCAGCCGCAATCGTTCTCCTTGGTATGCCGCGCATGCGGCGCGCTGTCCGTGCCCAGGAAAAACTTCGGGTTGCCGCTGATCGCCGCAGCGATCAGCGCCTCCCGATGCACCTCGCGCTTGAGAATCGGCAGGCAATAGTGATGCGGTCGTATGCCGCCGGCAAACAGCGCGTTGCGATTCAGCAGCAGATGCTGCGGCGTGATCGTTGCCGCGACGGTCGGCGGCGCCGCGGTCACGAATGCTGCGGCCTCGCGCGTGGTGATGTGTTCC
>JAOUIN010000407.1 GCA_029883965.1 Betaproteobacteria bacterium | reverse complement strand
CTGATGCTGGCCGTTGCCGCCGTCTCGATTATTATAATAATTGCACCGGGCGAGAATAACCAGGTGGCCGCCGCACAGAAAACCGCACAGGCACTCGCGGCCGCGCGGGATGCCCTGATCGGGTTTGCAGCCAGCGCGCCCGATTCGGCTCGACTCGGCGACCTGCCGTGCCCGGCAACCAGTTATTCCACCGGCGATGCCGGCTCGAGCTGCAACACCGCGGCCTCACGCATCGGTTACCTCCCGTGGAGAACATTGGGCTTGTCCGATTTGCGAGACGGCAGCGGAGCACCGTTGCTGTATGCAGTCTCCAACGGATTCAAAAATAACACCCGCATTGGTATCCTCAATTCGGATACGGCAGGCGAGTTCACCGTGGCAGGCGAAAATGCGATCGCTATCGTTTTTGCGCCAGGATCGCCGATCGGCACTCAGGATCGTAGTGTCGCGACATTCGATGTCGCCAACTTCCTTGAACTCGGCAATGCCGACGGCGACACCACTTTTCTCAACTCACCGGAAAGCAGCGATTTCAATGACCGCCTGTTGTGGGTCACGCCCCGCGCATTTTTCCCGCCGCTCGAAATGCGGGCGCTGCGCGTTGCACAGGAACGCCTGCAGCACTATTTTACCGTCACCGGCCGCTACCCCAAGTCCAACCGCTACGTCGACGATTTTTCGTGCTGGACCTACGGCGGCCGCCTGCCCTACCCCACGCCAGGCAATCCCTGTCTGGAAGCCGGCAACGGCGCAAGCGAAGATATGTGGACCATGGCCTGGCCCGGCTGGTTTTTCTTCAATTACTGGGATTACGTGATCCACTACGCGGTCGCACCGCCCTGCTCTGCAGTCGGCTCTGTTAATTGCAATGGCAGCGGCAGTTTCCTGACGGTGAACGGCACCGACAATTACCGCGTGCTGCTGATCCGGCAAGGCATCCCCAACGGCCAGACCCGGCCCTGCTCATTGCCCAGTCAGTGTCTGGATGACGGCGAAAACAGCGATAGTGACCGGAACTATGTCACGCCAGTTGCCGGCAATGACCGTATGACCATCGTTTCGCCCTGAGTTATGCATATGCGCCAATCCGGTTTTTCTCTGATTGAAATGGCAGTGGCCATGTTTATCCTCGTACTTTTGCTCGGCAGCATATTGGTGCCATTGGGAACACAGGTCGAGCAACGACAAATCAGCGAAACGCAAAAAACCTTGGAGGAAATACGGGGGGCGTTGATCGGCTATGCACTCACCAACGGTTATCTGCCCTGTCCGGACAAAACCACTGCCGCCGGCGCCGGGGTAGCGCCCAATGCACCCAACGATGGAATTGAGGACTTCACTACCGCCGGTGCGTGCGTTGCCACATCGGAAGGAAATGTCCCATGGGCTACTCTCGGCCTAGGCGCCTCAGATGTTTGGGGAAACCGCTTCAGGTACCAGGTGTCAGCAGCCTATGCACAGCGCGCTCCAGGTCCAACATTTACGTTGTCGTCATCTGCAACAATCAACGTTTGCACCGCTGCAGGGTGCCCCGCTGGGACTCGGCTCACAGGGGCCGCTCCGGACGGCGCGGTGGCAGTGGTCATCTCCCTTGGCAAGAATGGTCTCGGGGCGATTAACGCACTCACAGGGGTTGCCAATCCGGCACCAGTCAACGCAGACGAGAACGAGAATTTGAACGGCCCCGCCACGTTCGCGAGCCGCACAATGACTACTGCAGATTCAGCGGCTGGGGAGTTCGATGATATTGTCGTCTGGCTCTCCAAAAACACTCTGTTCAACCGCATGGTTGCTGCCGGAAAGCTGCCTTAACCCGCTCGCATCAGTTCAAAACACACGCGCCCGGCACGGTTCTCCGCCAGCGTCAGTGCATAACCCGACTGCCGGGCAAATGTTGCCGCCTGATAAAGGCCTACGCCCAGACCGCTTTCTGAGGCCACCGGCGCTTTCAGCAATTGCGTTGCAATCGCAGCAGGAACCGCCGCACCATCGTCGCAGATTCGCAGCCGCGGCCCCGCTGTCAGCATCACCGAGACCCGGACAGGCGCACCCAGCGCCTCCTTGTAGAGCGCATTCTCGATCAGCGTATCAATCGTGCTGTCGAAAAGCTCCACCGGCAGTTCCATGCCCGTGATCTGACCTTCGGTCTCGAACACCACTGACCGGCCCGTGTAACGCGACTGCAGCGTCCGCCACCAGATCGAC
>JAOUIN010000406.1 GCA_029883965.1 Betaproteobacteria bacterium | reverse complement strand
TCCGAAGACTAGCGGAAGTTGTCCTTGTTCATGGCCTTGCCGCGCGCTTCCTCCGCCGACACGATGTTGCGTTTCACCAGATCCTGCAGATTCTGGTCCAGCGTCTGCATGCCCAGCTGCGCACCGGTCTGAATCGCCGAATACATCTGCGCCACCTTGTTCTCTCGGATCAGGTTGCGGATCGCGGGCGTGCCGATCATGATCTCGTGCGCCGCGGCGCGGCCGCTGCCGTCCTTGGTTTTGAGCAGCGTCTGCGAAATGACTGCGCGCAGCGATTCCGACAGCATCGAACGCATCATTTCCTTTTCCTCCGCCGGGAACACGTCAATGATCCGGTCGATGGTCTTGGCCGCAGAACTGGTATGCAGGGTGCCGAACACCAGGTGGCCCGTTTCGGCCGCAGTCAGCGCCAGCCGTATGGTTTCCAGGTCGCGCATCTCACCCACAAGTATGATGTCTGGATCCTCGCGCAGCGCCGAGCGGAGCGCGTTGGCAAAAGACAGCGTGTGCGGACCGACTTCGCGCTGGTTGATCAGGCATTTTTTTGATTCATGCACGAACTCGATCGGGTCTTCCACGGTCAGGATGTGGCCCTGGTCGTTTTCATTGATGTGATTGACGATCGCCGCCAGCGTGGTCGACTTGCCGGACCCGGTTGGCCCGGTAACCAGCACCACGCCGCGGGGCTGGTTGGCGATTTCAGCGAAGACTTTGGGCGCCTTTAGGTCTTCAAGGCTCAGCACCTTGGACGGAATCGTCCGGAACACCGCACCTGCTCCGCGTTGCTGCACAAACGCATTGACGCGAAACCGCGCAAGGTTGGGAATCGAGAACGAGAAATCACACTCCAGGTTTTCTTCGTAGAACTTGCGCTGGCCGTCGTTCATGATGTCATACACCATGGCATGCACATCCTTGTGCTCCAGCGCCGGCAGGTTGATGCGGCGAATGTCGCCATGCACGCGGATCATGGGCGGCAACCCCGAAGACAGATGCAGGTCGGATGCTTTGTTTTTAACAACGAAGGCCAGCAGTTCGGAGATGTCCATTTATAATTCCCTCTGGGATGGGCGGGTCAGGTGTTTTTTCCGCATGCATTCGACGTGCAATCCATCATGAACCCATGCGCTGCAACGCCTGCTACTGAGCGTGCTGAAATTATGGCCACAATCGCTGCGAACTTGCAAGCTGTACGCGCCCGGATTGCGCAGGCCGCCACAGTGGCAAATCGCGCCCCGGACAGCGTGCGGCTGCTTGCAGTCAGTAAAACCTGCGATGCAGCATGCATTGCCGAGGCCCGTGCATGCGGCCAAATGGCATTCGGCGAGAATTTCGTGCAGGAGGCCGTCGGAAAAATACGCGAGCTGGACCGCGCCGACATCGAATGGCATTTCATCGGACCGATTCAGAGCAACAAGACGCGGGCCATCGCCGAACATTTTTCATGGGTGCACAGCCTCGAGCGTGAAAAGATCGCGCACCGCCTGAATGAAGCGCGACCGCCACACCTGCCGCCGCTCAATGTGCTGATCCAGGTCAATGTCAGCGGCGAGGCCAGCAAGAGCGGCGTCGCCCCCGGCGCTGAACGCGCGCTCGCAATCGTCATCCGCAGCCTGCCCCGGCTGAAGCTGCGCGGACTGATGGCCATTCCGGAGCCGACTGCGGACATCGCATTGCAGCGTACGCGTTTCGCGCTGTTGCGCCGGTTGCAGCTGGAACTTCAGGCAAGCGACAGCGCAGTGGATACGCTGTCGATGGGCATGTCGGACGACCTTGAGGCGGCGATCGCGGAAGGCGCGACCCTGGTGCGCGTAGGCACAGCGATATTCGGCCGGAGGGATACATCAACCCGCGAAAAATGATAGACGAACCGTATAATGCGGCGATGGCGCCGGCGTTGCAGCAGGCGTGCGGGTTGCTGTTGCGCAGTTATCAGTCCACAAAGTCTCGAACATGAACATATTATTCATCGGCGGCGGCAACATGGCGGCCGCAATCATCGGCGGATTGATCGCCGGAAAATGGCCGCCGGAGTCACTGCAGGTCGTTGACATGATGCCTGGGTTGCCGGCCGAGCTCGAACGCCGGTTCGGCATTCGTGCATCGGCAAATGCCAACACGGCGGCGGCTGACGCCGACTGCATCGTGTTCGCGGTCAAGCCGCAGCACCTGCGCGCAGCGGCGCAGGCGCTCGCGCCGGCCATCCGCAATC
>JAOUIN010000405.1 GCA_029883965.1 Betaproteobacteria bacterium | reverse complement strand
TTCCGTGCCGACCAAGATGTTTGGGGAAGACAAGTTTACCGACGGTCATGCGTTCGACGGTTCGTCGATTGCCGGCTGGAAAGGCATCCAGGCGTCCGACATGCAGTTGATGCCCGATGCCGACAGCGCGCGTATGGACCCGTTTACCGACGAGGCCACGCTGAACCTGACTTGTGACGTGGTCGAGCCGTCTGACGGCAAGGGTTACGACCGCGATCCGCGCTCGATCGCCAAGCGCGCGGAGGCCTACCTGAAATCGACCGGCATTGGTGACACGGCTTACTTCGGGCCGGAACCCGAGTTCTTCGTATTTGATTCGGTGACATGGAGTGTCGACATGTCCGGGTCCATGGTGAAAGTGAGATCCTCGGAAGGGGCATGGTCTTCATCCGAAGATATGGAAGGCGGCAATATGGGCCATCGTCCGCCGGTCAAGGGCGGCTATTTCCCGGTGCCGCCGGTGGACTCGCTGCAGGACATCCGGTCTGCAATGTGCCTGGCACTGGAAGAACAGGGCGTGCCGGTCGAAGTGCATCATCATGAAGTGGCAGCGCCCGGCCAGTGCGAAATCGGCACCCTGTTCAGCAGTCTGGTCAAGCGTGCCGACTGGAACCAGATTCTCAAGTACACGGTGCACAACGTTGCGCATTCCTACGGCAAGACGGCGACCTTCATGCCGAAACCCATCGTTGGTGACAACGGTTCCGGTATGCATGTGCATCAATCGCTGTGGAAAGGTGGCAAGAATCTGTTCAGCGGCAATGGCTATGCCGGACTGTCCGAAACGGCGCTGTATTACATCGGCGGCGTAATCAAACACGCCCGCGCACTGAACGCGATTACCAATCCGGGCACGAACTCGTACAAGCGGCTGGTGCCGGGTTTTGAGGCGCCGATCAACCTTGCGTATTCGGCAAAAAACCGGTCGGCATCGGTGCGCATACCGCACGTGGCCAACCCCAAGGCCCGCCGCATCGAAGTGCGGTTCCCGGATCCGACGGCAAACCCGTACCTGGCATTTACCGCGCTGATGATGGCCGGTCTCGACGGGATCCAGAACAAGATTCACCCGGGTGATCCGATCGACAAGAACCTGTATGACCTGCCGCCGGAAGAGGCGAAGAAAGTGCCCACGGTCTGCTCGTCACTCGATATGGCGCTGGACAATCTCGACAAGGATCGTGAGTTTCTGACCCGTGGCGGCGTATTTTCCAATGACATGATCGACGCTTACATTGCGTTGAAGATGGAGGAGGTCACCGCGTTCCGCATGACCACCCATCCGCTCGAGTTTCAACTGTATTACAGCCTCTGATTACACGGGCTCCGGAAAAGGGCGGGCGCGTGCCCGTCCTTTTTTTCGGGGGTGCAAATCGCATCGAGCGCAATTGCGATTTTTACTTTACTGACATAGACTTATCAGGCGATCCTTCATGCTGCAAGTCAACCACACGGACAGAATCCCCGTTGGTAGGAATGTCAGCCTTTGCTCGAATTCAATCAAGGCGACCGATGCGATTTTTGATTCTATTACCGTTTTTGATGGCATTAGCCGGCCTGGCTCGGGCAGAGATATACGAGTGCATCGACAGCAGCGGCAACAAGCGTTTCACCAACGTCAAATCCGAAGCCGCCGGGTGCAAGCCGATGAACCTGCCGCCGGTGCCAAGCGTCCCGCCGCCCAAAGCGGCACCGAAGAGTGCGGATGTAAAGCCGCCGGCTGCAGCGCCAGGCAACTTCCCGAAGGTCGATACACCTACGCAGCAGCAGCGCGACGGCGAGCGGCGCAAGATTCTGGAGCAGGAACTGGCGAACGAACAAAAGCTGCTGGACCAGGCGAAAAAGGATCTTGCGGAGCAGGAAGCCATACGCCTGGGCAGCGAACGCAATTATCAACGTGTGCTCGACCGTCTGGCGCCGTTCCAGAAAAAAGTCGCGCTGCACGAAAGCAACATCGCGAACCTGCGCAAGGAACTGTCCACGCTGCGCTAGCTACGCGTGTAAGCCGGAAATTGTCTGACCGGCGCCGTGTTTCTCCTGACCGATACCACCTGATGTCACCGGGCCGCCAGCTGCGCTGGCGCGCTTCTTGCTCGTCCCATGGGTGAGGCCATGCATATTGATCCGGCGGCGTTGGCCGGACTGGATCTGCTTGCAACGGCAGTGGTGGTCGTTGATGACAATGAATCCGTGCTCCACATGAATCCCGCCGCCG
>JAOUIN010000092.1 GCA_029883965.1 Betaproteobacteria bacterium | reverse complement strand
CGCGCGCCTTCGGGTCCAGGCCGCTGGTGGGTTCGTCAAGAATGTAGAGATCCTTTGCCGAGAGCAGGCAGGCGGCCAGACCCAGTTTCTGGGTCATGCCTTTGGAAAAGGTGCGGGCAGACCGGGCCAGGGATTCGGTATCGAGTTCCAGTTTGGCCAGCATTTCGCGGACCCTGCCTTCGTCGTAGGTCTGCCGGTGCAGGTCCGCGATATAACGCAGGAAATCGCGCCCGGTCAGATAATAGGGCGGGGTGAAACGCTCCGGCAGGTATGCCAGCCGGCTGCGTGCCGCAGTCTGCCGGTGCGGCGTACCGAAAATATCGATGCTCCCGTTTTCGATGTCGCAGAAATCGAGCAGGCATTTGATCAGCGTGGTTTTGCCGGCGCCGTTTTCGCCGACCAGGCCGAAATATTCGCCCGCTGCGATTTCCAGCGAAAATCCGGCAAGCGCGGTGGCATTGCCATAGGTTTTGGCAAGATCGTTGATCCGTAATGCGGGCACCGGCATGCGGGGTAACTTAGCCGAAAGCGCCTGCATGGTAAACACCGCCGGTCGGGCGCACCGGACGGTCGCCCGGTTAATTGACGGGACTTATAATCGACACATGCCTGACGCCGACCACGCACTGCTACAGCAACTGTCCGAGAACAGCCGGCGGTACCGTGATCCGTTAGCCGCTGTTGACTGGGCGCGCCTGGATGCCGGCGGTTTCTGGATGCCCGAGGCGGCACTGTCACTCTATGGATTGCCCGAATACGATGCGCTGGCGCCGGATGTGCGGCGGCGGCTTTCGCAGTACGAATTCATCAACGTCATGCATGCCGGCCTGTGGCTGGAGCGAGTGTTCATGCAGCGCATATCGCAACGGCTCAAGCCGGAGCTCGCGCCGGCGGCATACAAATATTTTCTGCATGAGATGCGCGAGGAGGCCGGCCACAGCCTGATGTTTCTCGAGGCGATCGAGCGCAGCGGACTCGAGGTTCCACTGAATGCCTGGCAGGCGCCCCGTCTCGCCGACTGGCTGGCGCGGCATGCGCCCGCCGGCGGTGCTCTGTTCTGGGCCGCGACAGTGATTGCCGAAGACGTCCCGGACAAGTTCAATCGCCACGTGCGTTCCAGCCCCGACGTCAATCCGGTGGTGCGTGAGATCTGCACCCTGCATTGCGTCGACGAAGCGCGTCATATCGCGGCGGCGCGGGCCCAGCTCGAAACGGCCCTGCTGCGGCTGCCACGGGTTGCGTTGCGTGTGCTCAATCCGGTGGTGCGCCCGTTATTCCGTCAGTACACCCGGGTGTTTTACACGCCGCCGGCCCGGTTCTATGAGCTCGCGGGGCTGACGCATGGCGGGCGCTGGCGCAGGCTTGCGCTGGGCAATGCAGTACACACACAGTTTGTCCGGGAGCTGCTCGCACCGACGGTGCGCATGCTCGAGAGTTACGGCTTCAGCCTGCGGTAATGCCGGTGGCTGCCAGCGTCTGTGCCGGCGCGTATGCCGGTTGCCAGTGCAGTTCACGAGCGGCGCGACTGCAGTCCAGCGTCAGCGTCTGACCCAGGCCGGACAGCCAGCCGGTCTCGCCCCCCCAGCCTGACATGCGGTGCGCTATTGCGAGGCCGGCGCGTGCCATGACCGCAGGCAGCGGCAGGCACAGCGCATGGCGATGCCGCATCACGTCACGCAAAGTGAAGCTTTCGGCCGCGGCCAGATTGTAGGCGCCTTGTACATCCCGCTTGAGGCTGCCGATGATGGCGTCGGCAACATCGTTTTCGTGCACGCACTGCAATTCGGGCTGCGGATCCGCGAGTGCCGGATAGGCCGGCAGCGCAAGCATCTGCCGCAATGTCGGCTGGGCATTGGGTCCGAGGATCACGTGCGGCCGCAGGCGTACGCATTGCGGCACGGTTTGTTCGAGCAATTGCTCTAGTTCGGCTTTGTGTGCGCCGTAGCAGAAATCCGGCAGCGGCGCGTACGGTGCTGTCTCGGCAAGATTGGTGCCGCCGCCGTAAACTGCCGCGCTCGACAGATGGATGATCCGCCGCACGCCCGCGGCCTGTGCGGCCTGCAGCAGCTTCAGACTGCCGCTGACGTTGACGTCGTGCATGGCGGATGCGGGCATGTGTCCGCGCAGTACTACGTATGCAAGGTGCACCAGGGCATTGTGGTCCGGCAGCAGGGCCATGACCTGCGGGTCGCGAAAATCCGCAATCAATGACCGGAACTTCGCATGCGCGAAATGCTCCGGCAGCAAGTCGATGCCCGTAACCTGCGTGACTTCGGGGTCGGCGCACAGCCGCGGCAGCAATGCCCGCGCAAGGCACGAACTTGATCCGGTGACAACGATGTTCACCGGACGGCGGTCGCCGCAAACGCCGGCATCACTTCGCGGGAGAACAGAGTCATTGATTCGCGTGTGGTTCCGGTGTCGAGGGCGCCGGCGCCGAATGCGCACAGGATATGCGTGACCCCGGCGTCCCGGTATTTACGCAGTTTGGTGATGCATTCGGCGGGTGTGCCGACGACGGTCAATCCGGCGAAATCGGTCAATCCGAGATTGACGCCGAGTTTCATCAGGCTGCGGAACCGGCCCAGGTCATGCATGTGTTCGTATCCGGGATACTGGCGTTCCAGTACCGGCAATGCGGTTTTGAAGAGTTCACCGTAAAACCACGCAAATGCGTCTTGTGCCAGCGTTCGCGCCCGCGCACCATCGGTGAGACAAAGTACCCCCAGAGTCATGCCGGCACGCGCGGGCGCGGCGCGAGATTCGTGCTGCGCCCACTGCTTGCGGTAACGCTGCAGGTCCTGCTCGACCATGAACCAGGGTTTGAACGGACCCGCGAGCACGCCCAGCTCTTCCGCCGCTGCCCAGTCGTAGGTTTCAGGGCTGACTGCAGCCGTCCACAGCGGCGGATGCGGCCGTTGCACGACGCGCGGCACGATGTCGAGGTTCTCGCAGCGGAAATGTTCGCCGTGGTGGTTCAGCGGGCCGTCGTTGAAAGACGCACGGAGTATCGCCAGACTTTCGTCGACCAGCGCACGACTGTGCGCCATATTCCGGTCGAAAGTCCGGTATTCCAGTGGCGAGAAGCCGCGGCCGATGCCGACTTCCAGCCGACCGTTTGACAGCACATCGAGTGTCGCGATGCGTTCGGCAACGTGTACCGGATGGTGCAGCGGCAGCGGAATGATGGCGTGGCCGATGCGTAGTCGTGTCGTACGTGCGGCCGCCGCACCGAGCAGGATCTCGGGCTTGGACGCATGCGAATAGCCGCGCATGAAATGGTGCTCGACCAGCCATGCGCAACCGTAACCCAGGCGATCGGCGAGTTCGATCTCGGCCAGCGTGTCGGCATACACGTCGGCTTCACTGCGTCCGCTCGCGGCGGGAACAGCCATTTCGTAGAACAGGTCGAAACGCATCGTTAATCGTGGTGGACTAAAGAGCGCATGATGCCAGCCACGGCGAGTGCTGGCCAAACCGGGGCATCCGGGCAGTTTGGTCGCCCTGACAATCTCGTTTAGAATCCGCACTTTATTTCAGGCGACGAACTGCGTCGTGTCATCCGAAATCCTCATTGAAATCAAGGACGTAAACTTTGCCTACGGGCGGCGTCCGATTCTCACCGGCATCAATATGATCATCCCGCGCGGCAAGGTCGTGGCGCTGATGGGTATCAGCGGCTCGGGCAAAACGACGCTGCTGCGGTTGATCGGCGGGGTGATGAAGCCGACTTCGGGCGAAATCTGGGTCGACGGCGAGTGTACGAGCGCGCTCGACCAGGAGGGAATTTACCGGTTGCGCCGCCGCATGGGCATGCTGTTCCAGTTCGGCGCGCTGTTTACCGATCTTTCGGTGTTCGATAACGTGGCTTTCCAGATGCGCGAACATGTCGATCTGCCCGAGAGCATGATCCGCGATCTCGTGATGATGAAACTGCATGCGGTGGGCCTGCGCGGCGCGCACAAGCTGATGCCGGCGGAACTGTCGGGCGGCATGGCGCGGCGGGTGGCGCTGGCGCGGGCGATTGCGCTGGATCCGATGATCATGATGTACGACGAGCCTTTTACCGGGCTGGATCCGATATCACTGGGTGTGATTGCAAATCTGGTGCGTCAACTGAACGACACGCTGGGCACGACTTCGCTGGTGGTGACGCACGACGTGCAGGAGGCGCTGGATGTGGTGGACTATGTGTATTACCTGTCTGACGGCAAGATGATGGCGCACGGTACGCCTGACGAAATACGCGCCAACAAGGATCCGCTGGTGCACCAGTTCGTCTACGGTGAGGCCGAAGGGCCGGTGGAGTACCAGTACCCGAGCGGGGAATACGCGGCGGAACTGAAGCTGGGGAAACGCCGCGAAGCAAGTCCTCCCGGGGGGCGCCATGCCGCATAGAAGCCTGCCGACCGTGCGCAGCATCGGCGCCAAAGCCATCGACAATGTGCTGCGCCTGGGCTATGCCACGCGCTTCATCGGCCTGACGCTGGCGCATTCGGGCACCAGCTTCGCGCGCCCGGGACTGATCGTGCGCGAGCTCTATTACACCGGCGTGCTGTCGATGATCATCATTCTGGTGTCCGGACTGTTCGTCGGCATGGTGCTCGGGCTGCAGGGTTACCAGACGCTCACGACCTACGGGTCGGAGTCGGCGTTGGGCGTGCTGGTGGCGCTGTCGCTGGTGCGCGAACTCGGACCGGTGGTGTCGGCATTGCTGTTTGCAAGCCGCGCCGGGTCGGCGATGACTGCCGAGATCGGATTGATGAAGGCGACCGAGCAGTTGTCTGCGATGGAAATGATGGCGGTCGATCCGATTGCCCGGGTGGTTGCGCCGCGGTTCTGGGCGGGCGTCATCTCGATGCCGTTGCTTGCTGCGATGTTCAGCGCCATGGGCGTATTCGGCGGATATATCGTCGGCGTGGTGCTGATCGGCGTCGACGAGGGCTCGTTCTGGTCGCAAATGCAAAGTGCTGTCGATATACGCGAAGACATCGTCAACGGCGTCATCAAGAGTTTCGTGTTCGGTATTGCCATCACCTGGATTTCGCTGTTTGAGGGTTATGATGCGCCGCCGACCGCCGAAGGCGTGTCGGGCGCGACGACCCGCACCGTGGTAACTTCGTCGCTGGCGGTTCTGGCTCTGGATTTCATCCTGACTTCCTTCATGTTCAGTGGTGCATAGAATGAGTAGAGGTGCGTAATGGGACGTTCGATGCTGGATTTATGGGTAGGGATATTCGTGGTTGCCGGTATGGCGGCACTGGTGATCCTTGCGTTCAAGGTTGGCAACATGTCGAATTTCGGCGGCGGCGATACCTACGAAATCAATGCCAATTTCGACAATATCGGCGGGCTGAAGCCGCGCGCGCCGATCAAGAGTGCCGGCGTGGTCGTCGGGCGCGTGAAATCGATTACGTTCAACAACGAACGTTTCACGGCCAAGGTGACGATGGCGGTCGAGTCGGCCTACAAGTTTCCGAAGGACACCACCGCGTCGATACTGACGGCCGGACTGCTCGGCGAGCAATACATCGGGTTAGAGGGCGGAGGAGATGACAAGATGCTGAACTCCGGGGACTCCATCCGGCTGACCCAGTCGGCGGTGGTGCTGGAAAAGCTGATCAGTCAGTTCCTCTTTGACAAGGCCGCCGAGGGCGGCACCGAGAAGAAGTAGGCGCAGGCAGGTCCGGCAGGGTTTGCAATTTTTGTAATTCAACGGTGGATATATGCGTAAGATATTGTTTTTATTGAATATTTTTTGTTTTATCGGAGTGGCGCCTGCGCATGCCGCGAGCACCGCGACCATGGCGCCGGACGTGCTCGCGCGCAGCGTGACCGATGAGGTGTTCGGTATTTTGCGCGCCGACAAGGAAATCCTGGCCGGTAACAAGAAAAAGGCACGGGATCTGGTCGAGAGCAAGATTGCGCCGCATTTCAATTTCGCTGGCATGGCGCAACTCGCCATGGGCAAGAACTGGAGTGCTGCAAACAGCGAGCAGCGCAAGGCGCTGGCCGGTGAATTCCGTGCCTTGCTGGTGCAGACCTATACCGCGTCACTGCAGCTGTTCCAGGACCAGAAGGTTGAATACCGGCCATTGAAGCTCGCTCCCGGCGATACCGATGTCGTCGTGCGCTCGCTGGTGCGCGGTTCCGGCGGCGGCGAGCCCGTGCAGGTCGATTACGGCATGGAAAAAACCGACGATGGCTGGAAGGTCTACAACGTCAAAATCGGCGGCATCAGCCTGGTAGAGTCCTATCGCAGCACGTTCAATACCGAAATCCAGAAACACGGCGTAGACGGCCTGATCAGGACGCTGCGCGACAAGAACACGGCGCTGGTGGCGCAGTCAGGTAAATGATCGCGAGTACGCATGATTGAATGCAACGAGGGGCGCTGCACGCTGAAAGGCGCCGTTACGCTGGAGAACGCGCTGACGTTGCGTGAGGAAGGCCTGCGGCTGTTTGCGGCCCCCGAGGTGACGCTGGATCTGGCCGGCGTCACGGAAGTCGATTCTGCTGCCGTCAGTCTGCTGTTTGAGTGGCGCCGTGCGGCCCTCGCCGCGAATCGCACCATCCGTTACGTCAACCTTCCGGACAATCTCACCAGTCTCGCAACGCTCTACGGCGTCACGGAACTGGTGGGCGCGGAATAAAAGCGGCGGCCGGCATGGCGCGCATGTCGCGCTGCGGCCACGCCCCGATCCCCGAATGACCTACGCCATCGAAGTCATCGATGTCACCAAGCGCTATGGCAACCTGCGCGCGCTGGCGGGAGTCAGCCTGACAGTGGCGCCGGGTGAGTTCTTCGGTTTGCTCGGCCCCAACGGTGCAGGCAAGACGACACTGATCAGCATACTTGCGGGACTGACCCGTGCGAGCAGCGGTGCTGCGCGCATCATGGGGCATGATGTCACCGGTGCTTACCGCGAGGCGCGGCGCGCACTGGGCGTTGTGCCGCAGGAACTGGTGTTCGATCCTTTTTTTACGGTGCGTGAGGCGCTGACCATACAGTCCGGTTACTTCGGCCTGCGCGACAACCGAGCCTGGATCGATGAAGTCATCGAGAATCTCGATCTGGGCGACAAGGCCGACGTCAACATGCGTGCGCTGTCCGGCGGCATGAAACGCCGCGTGCTGGTTGCCCAGGCCCTCGTGCACAAGCCGCCGGTGATCGTGCTCGACGAACCGACCGCCGGTGTGGACGTCGAGTTGCGACAGGCGCTGTGGCGTTTCATCCGCCGGCTGAATCGCGACGGTCACACCATCGTGCTTACCACGCACTACCTCGAGGAAGCCGAGGCCCTGTGCGGACGGGTCGCGATGCTGAAGCAGGGGCGCATCGTTGCGCTCGACCGGACCGAGAACCTGCTGCGGCTGCATTCGGGCTGTTATGTCGAACTGCGTCTGGGCGGCGATCTGCCGCGGCAGCTGGAATCGCTGGTGGCGGAACGGCGCGAAGACGGTGCAATCCGGCTTGCGCTCCCGGATTACGCGGAAGTCGAAGGCGTCATGGCAGCGCTGCGCGAAGCCGGGGTGCACGTGCAGGAAATGGAAATCATGCAGCCCGATCTCGAGGAGGTTTTTGTGCAGATCATGCAGAAGTCCTGAAGGAGCCAGGCTAAACCCGTGTCCGGCTTCTACACTCTGTTTTACAAGGAATGGCTGCGCTTCTGGAAAGTGAGCGTGCAGACGGTACTCGCCCCGGTGCTGACCGCGCTGCTGTACCTGCTGGTATTCGGTCATGCGCTGCGCGGCCGCATCGACGTGTTTCCGGGCGTGGATTACACAACGTTCCTGATTCCGGGGCTGGCGATGATGTCGGTGCTGCAGAACGCCTTTGCCAATGCATCCTCCAGCCTGATGCAGTCGAAGATGACCGGCAACATCGTGTTCGTGCTGCTGCCGCCGCTCTCGCACCGCGAGTTTTTCCTGGCCTACCTGCTCGCGGCCATGGCACGCGGCGTGGTGGTGGGGGCCGGGGTATTGCTGGCAGCGATGTGGTTTGCCGATCTGCCGGTGGCACATCCGCTGTGGGTGCTGATGTTCGGCGTGGCCGGGTGCGCGGTAATGGCGGCGCTGGGCATTGTCGCCGGCATTTATTCCGACAAGATCGACCAGCTGGCCGCGTTTACCAATTTCATCATCCTGCCGCTGACGTTCCTGTCGGGCGTGTTTTATTCGATACGCTCGCTACCCCCGTTCTGGCAGGGTGCGTCGCACCTGAATCCGGTGTTCTACATGATCGACGGCTTCCGTTACGGGTTTTTCGGGGTAGCAGATACTTCGCCGTGGCTGAGCCTGGCGATTGTGGCGGCGAGTTTTATCGCTTTATCATTGCTTACCCTGGGCCTGCTGAAGTCGGGGTACAAGTTGAGGCATTAATCGCGGCATTTACTGAGGCAACAACCATGGTTACTCCAGAAAGCATCAAACAATCGATCGGCGCCGGACTCGAATGCGAGCACCTCGAAGTTGCCGGCGACGGCCATCACTGGGAGGCGGTCATCGTCAGCGCGGCATTTCGCGGCAAGAACAAGGTGCAGCAGCACCAGCTGGTCTACCAGGCGCTGGGTGACCGCATGCGCGAGGAAATCCACGCGCTGTCGATGAAAACGCTGACGCCGGAACAGTGGCAGGGCT
>JAOUIN010000404.1 GCA_029883965.1 Betaproteobacteria bacterium | reverse complement strand
GGCGCCGCTGCTGGAGGCCGTCAGCAAGATGCATGGCGGACGCGTGCCGCAGGTGTGCGCGGGGCTGGGTGATTACTTTCGCGACGTCTCCGACCATCTGGTGCGCATCAACCAGAGCATCGATGCCGCGCGCGAGATGGTGACCACTGCGATTTCGGTCAACCTGTCGTTGATCACGTTGCAGGAAAACGAGGTCACCAAGCGCCTGGCCGGTTACGCTGCGCTGGTGGCTGTGCCCACGTTGATCGCCGGCATCTATGGCATGAATTTCCAGCACATGCCGGAACTGGCATGGGCGTGGGGTTATCCGCTGGCGCTGGGCGCGATGGTCTTTATCGACGGCTACCTGTTCTACCGCTTTCGCAAGGCGAAGTGGCTGTAAGCGCCGGCGCGGCCGTCATCGGCGGCGGCCCCGCCGGATTGATGGCTGCGGAAGTGCTGCTCGCCGGCGGCGTGCCGGTCGACATTTACGACGGGATGCCTTCGGTCGGCCGCAAGTTCCTGCTCGCCGGCAAAGGCGGACTCAACATCACCCATGCCGAGCCCGCGGAAAAATTCCTGCTGCGCTACGGCAACCGCCGCGAACATCTCGAGCCCCTGCTTGCAGCATTCGGCGCAAGCCAGTTACGCGCCTGGGTGCACGACCTCGGCATTGAAACCTTTGTCGGCACCTCACAGCGCGTATTTCCGAAAGAAATGAAGGCCGCGCCGCTGCTGCGCGCGTGGCTGCACCGGCTGCGCGCGGCCGGCGCGCGCATCCATGTACGCCACCGCTGGACGAGCTGGACTGATGAGGGTGCGCTGCGCTTCGCGACACCCCAGGGCGAACAGGTCGCACAGCCGCAGTGCACGGTACTGGCTTTGGGCGGCGGCAGCTGGGCGCGCCTCGGTTCCGATGGCGCATGGGTGCCGCTGCTCGCCGCGCGCGGGATTTCCATCGCACCCCTGCTGCCATCCAACTGCGGTTTTGAGATCGCCTGGAGCGCCCATTTCCGCGAGCGCCACGCCGGCCAGCCCGTCAAAGCCGTGGCCGCAACACTGACCGACGCGCTCGGCGTCGCGCACCGCCGTCAGGGCGAGTTCGTCGTTACTGATTACGGCGTCGAAGGCAGCCTGATCTACGCGCTGTCAGCGCCGCTGCGTGACACCATCGCGGCACGAGGCAACGTCACGCTGACTCTAGATATGGCACCCGGCAAGGATCTTGCCCGCGTAACCGCCGAAGTCGCCCACCCGCGTGGCTCGCGCTCGCTGTCGAGCCACTTGCAAAGCCGCGTCGGCATCGCCGGCGTCAAGGCGGGCCTGCTGCGCGAAGTGTTGAGTGCCAGTGAAATGAACGATCCGCAACGCGTCGCCGCGACGATCAAGGCGTTGCCGCTGCGGCTGACTGCAGCGCGTCCGCTGGATGAGGCCATCAGCACTGCCGGCGGCGTGCCCTTTGCGGCACTGGATGAACAACTGATGCTGCGCGACCTGCCCGGCGTGTTCTGCGCCGGAGAAATGCTCGACTGGGAGGCTCCGACCGGCGGTTATTTACTGACCGCGTGCTTTGCCAGCGGGCGCGCCGCCGGACGCGGCGCGCTGGCCTGGCTCACCAAATTTCCTTAAACACGCAACAGCAGTAATTCCAGAATGCGCCGGTAGATGTTCTGCAGCGGCTCGACTTCAGCCAAGGGCAGGCATTCATTGACCATGTGAATGGTCGCGTTGGTCGGGCCGCATTCAACCACCTGCGGACAGATGTCCGCAATGAATCGTCCGTCGGAGGTGCCGCCGGTGGTGGACAGCTCGGTAGTGACGCCCGTGACCTCCCTGATCGCCCGTGCGACGGCATCGACGAGATCGCCCTTCTTCGTCAGAAACGGCCGGCCGTCCTGGCGCCATTCGAGATCGTACTGCACATCGTGCTTGTCGAGGATGCCGTGCACCCGCGTCTGCAGCGATTCGACACTGCTTGCGGTCGAGTGGCGGAAATTGAACTGCACCCGTGCCGTGCCGGGAATCACGTTGTTCGCGCCGGTGCCCGAGGTGAAATTGGAAATCTGCCAGGTCGTCGGCGGAAAGTACTCGTTGCCGCGATCCCATTCGGTGGTTGCCATTTCTGCAATTGCTGCGGCGACTTCATGAATCGGGTTGCGTGCCATGTGCGGATAAGCCACGTGACCCTGCACGCCGTTGACGGTGAGGATGCCGGTCAGCGAGCCGCGCCGGCCGTTT
>JAOUIN010000403.1 GCA_029883965.1 Betaproteobacteria bacterium | reverse complement strand
AGCGACGTAGACGCGATCGTATGGGTGGTAGAGGCGCCGCGCCTCGAGGCGACGGACAAGGCGGTAGCGACCTTGCTGCCGGATGGCGCCCGCTTGGTGGTCGCGGTAAACAAAATCGACGCGATCGGCAACAAGAACGAACTGCTGCCTTTCATGCAGCAGTTGCAGGAGCTGGTGCAGCCCGCTGCGATCGTCCCGGTCTCTGCGAAAACCGGTGCCGGTGTCGATGACTTGCTGGCGGCGGTTCGCGGCCTCCTGCCCGCATGCGAGCGGCTGTATGGCGAGGATGAAATCACGACTGCAAGCGAACGCATGCTTGCCGCGGAATTGTTGCGGGAGAAGGTGTTCCGTTTACTCGGGGAAGAGTTGCCTTACTCGGCCACGGTGGAAATAGAGCGCTTCGAAACCGTTGACGGCCTGAGGCGCATATATGCCGGGATACTCGTTGACAAGCCCGGACAGAAAGGAATCGTCATCGGCAAGGGCGGGGCGAAGCTGAAGCAGATCGCCTCACAGGCGCGCATGGACATGGAGCGCCTGTTCGGCGGCAAGGTGTACCTCGAGGTCTGGGTCAAGATCAAATCGGGGTGGGCCGACGACTCAGCAGTTTTGCGGCGCCTGGGGATTGAGTAAATTAATAATAAAAACAATATGTTAAAAGACATTCCTGCAGTAATGCGAAAACCCGCCGACGGCGGCCAGGACCATGCCGGCTGAGCGTGCGCGTCGCGACAGCCAGGCAGCCTACCTGCTGCATACTTACCCTTATCGCGAAACCAGCCTGGTGGCGGAGTTCTACACCCGCGATGCCGGCCGGGTGGCGGTCATCGCGCGCGGCGCACGACGACCACGTTCGGCGCTGCGGGGCGTACTGATGGCATTTCAACCGCTGCTGATCGGCTGGTCAGGCAAAGCCGAGTTGAAAACACTGCACAAGGCGGAGTGGCAGGGCGGTTATCTGCCGCTGCGCGGCCTGAGCCTGATCTGCGGTTTTTACCTGAATGAATTGCTGCTGAAATTATTGCCCCGGGAAGATGCACATGAGCAGCTGTACGAGGCGTATGCCGCGGCGCTGACGCAATTGCCAGCGGCCGCGGATCATGCAGCCGTGTTGCGCCGCTTCGAACGCGTGTTATTGCGGGAGCTGGGGTATGGCCTGGTGCTCGACCGCGAGGTTGCGGGTGGGACACCGATTGCGGCCGGCGCACAGTACCGCTACATACCGGACCGGGGCCCAGTGCCGGCAGGCGAGGTGGATGGAAAAAGCGGCGTAGAATTGGCGGGACAAACGCTGATCGACATGGCCGCCGACCGCTACGCCGAACCGCAGACCGTATCTCAAAGCAAGGCGCTGATGCGCGCGCTGATCAGCCATTGCATGGGTAATCAGACGCTGCATACACGTCAGTTGCTGCGCGATCTGCAGCAATTGTAGAGCTCTCACGCCGAATCCCGTACCGGACTGCATGACCAAGCTAAGCGTCAATCTCAACAAAGTGGCATTGCTGCGCAATGCCCGCAGCCTCGGCATTCCCAGCGTGCAGCGCGCGGCGAAAATTGTCCTCGAGGCCGGAGCACACGGCATCACCGTGCACCCGCGGCCCGATGCACGGCACATCCGCGGTGCCGACGTTCAGGACCTCGCGCATTTGCTGAAAGCCTGGCCTGCAGCCGAGTTCAATATCGAGGGAAACCCTTTTGAGCCGCCGCTGCTTGACGTCGCGCGCCAGTTCCGGCCGCAGCAATGCACACTGGTTCCGGATGATCCCGCGGCAGTGACGTCTGACCACGGATGGGATCTGTCACGGGACGCGCAGCGCCTGCTGCCGGTCATCGCCGAACTTAAAACCATCGGCATACGGGTCAGCCTGTTCATGGACGCGGCGCCCGATGCAATGGCCGCGGCGGCAGCAATCGGCGCGGATCGTGTCGAGCTTTATACGGAACCGTACGCACGGGCCTTTGGCACCGCCGAAGAGACCGCGGTGCTCGAAAGATATGCAGCAGCGGCGCTGAACGCGCACGTTGCGGGACTCGGCGTCAATGCCGGGCATGATCTCAATCGTGAGAACTTGCAGGTTTTTTTGACGGCCGTGCGCAATGTCGCTGAAGTGTCGATCGGACATGCGTTGATCGCTGACGCGCTGGAGTTTGGCCTTGCCGCCACGGTGGCAGCTTATCTGAAGGTAATGGGAGCAACACGATGATTTATGGCATCGGT
>JAOUIN010000091.1 GCA_029883965.1 Betaproteobacteria bacterium | reverse complement strand
CGAATCTTCCGAACGGTTCTGGATGATGCGGCCTTCGTGTTCGGTAATCGAACAGAAGGTGCAGCCGCCGAAACAGCCGCGCTGGATGGTCACCGAAAAACGAATCATCTCGTAGGCCGGGATTTTCGCCTTGCCGTAGGCCGGATGCGGCACCCGCGCATAGGGCAACTCATACAGCGCGTCCATTTCCTTCATCGTCAGCGGAATCGGCGGCGGGTTGATCCACAATTCACGCGCATTCCTGCCTTCGCCATGGCGCTGCACCAGCGCCCGTGCATTGCCGGGGTTGGATTCGACATGCAGGATGCGCGAGGCATGCGCATACAGTACCGGATCCTGCGCTACGGTTTCGTACGCCGGCATGCGGATCACGCTGTGTCCCCGATCTGCATTTTTTACTTCACGGATAAAGCGCACCACTTTCGCGCCGTCGGGCGTCTGTGCCGTGCCGCTTTTGGCCATCTGCTCTTCGGTCGCGTACGGATCCGCCGGCGGATTGAGCGGGCCCGGCATATCGATGCGGGTCGAGTCGATCTCGATCCAGTCTGCCGGAGTCGCCGCGCACAGGAAAGCCGTGCCGCGAATATCGGTGATGCTCTCCGGGGTCGCCCGCGCCGCCAGCCGGTGCGCAATGTCGACTATGGCGCGTTCGGCGTTGCCGTAAACCAGCAGGTCCGCCTTGGCATCAACCAGCACCGAGCGTCGCACTTTTTCCGACCAGTAGTCGAAATGCGCAATGCGCCGCAGGCTGGCCTCAATGCCGCCGATGATGATCGGCACATCGGCATAAGCCTCGCGCGCACGCTGGCTATAGACGATCACCGAACGGTCGGGGCGTTTCGCCGGCTCCGCGTTGGGCGTGTAAGCATCATCGCTGCGGACCCGGCGGTCGGCGGTATAGCGATTGACCATCGAATCCATATTGCCGGCGGTGACGCCAAAGAACAGCTTCGGCCGGCCCAGCGCACGGAACGCGTCGACAGATTGCCAGTCCGGCTGGGCGATGATGCCGACACGAAAGCCCTGCGCCTCCAGCAGCCGGCCGACAATGGCCATGCCGAAGCTGGGGTGATCGACGTAGGCGTCGCCGGTGACGAGGATGATGTCGCATTCATCCCAGCCAAGCTCACCCATTTCCGCGCGCGACATCGGCAGGAACGGCGCCGTACCGAAACGCGCCGCCCAGTACTTGCGGTGACTGAAGATGTCTTTCGGACTGTTGGCGGCGACTTGCATATACGCATTATAAGTCGCGCCACCACTATCCCTCTAATGACCCCAGTGCAGACCCGGAAAACGCTGCGGCAAAAATACGCTTGGGCCTGCCAGCCCTGACAACGCCTTACTTCGGATCAGGAGCTTTCGCCGGAGCGGTATACCACTGATCTTTCGGTACCAGCTTGGGCTGGGGCGTATCGTTTTCGTAGGCCGGCGTCATGATCTGCACGCCGTACTCGTTGAAGACATCCTGTATGTTGCGATGCAGATCGGTATACAGCGCATTCATGCGCCTCGCATCATCACAAAACACGTTCAATTCGTAATTCACCGCAAAATCCCCCAGCGATTTCTGCAGCACAAACGGCTGACTATCCGGCTTCAGCCCGGGCGTGCGTTCCGCCGCCATCAACAGCATGGCCTCCACCTGGCGCCACGGAGTCTCGTAGCCGATGCCGACATTGGTATGCAGGATCAGCCCCTGCTCCCGCGCCATGCGGGTGTAATTCACGACTTCGGTATTCAGGATCTTTGAGTTGGGTATTACCACCCGTTCATTTTTCGGTGTTGTTACATGCGTGACGAGTACGCTCATTTCCGCTACGTCTCCAAAAACATCGTCAATCCGGATGCGGTCACCGATCTTGAAAGCGCGTCGGTAAGTCATCGTATATCCCGCCATCACGTTCGACAGCACCGACGACGATCCGAGCGAAAACAGCACGCCCAGAAACAATGACACGCCTTTGAACGCGTCCGAATCGGACCCGGGAATGTAGGGGTACGCGATCACCAGCGTAAAGGCAATGAAGACGAAACGGACAATACTGTAAGTCGGCTTGGCCCACTCGGCCTCAAATCGGGCGAACCTGACGCGACCATCCCCAATGGCCTCGAAAAAGACCTTTATCAGCTTCAGCAGATAACGTGCAATAAAGACCAGCAGGATCAGGAACACCAGCTTGGGCAGGTAATCCACAAAAGCACGGCCCATCGTCAGCAGCGGGGCGACGACAACGCCCAGCAGGCCGTGCGCCAAAATCCGCGTCCACGGAAACAGCCCCAGCACCGAACTGAGGTAGATGTACACAAGCACCAGTATCGTCAGCGTCTTGGCACCCGCGACGGCAGTAGTGACCGCAGACCAGATCTGTTGCGCCTGGAAAATTTGAACCGATTTCACCTCCAGCGACTCGATGTGCTTCTTGACGCGACGCTCCAGCACGCTGCCGATCCACCGGAACAGGACTATGATTCCCCAAAGCAGGCCGATAAATATCGCGCTGGCGACAAGCGCATAGAACACGCGGCTGAGGATCACCCCGGGTTCACGATCATGCCGATAGTCCCGGATCGCGTCGCGGATTTTCTCGGCAAAAACCTCGGCAAGAAGCTGCCGCTGAATGCCCTCCAGTTGCGCATCCACGTCAAACACGGCGATCAAGTTCTTTTCACCTGCCATGATCTGCGTGCGATCCTCGCGAACGGAAAACGCGAGCGACGCCGGATCGAAAGCCGCATCACTGGCCACACTTTCGATACGGGCAGCGACATTTTCTGCGCGCAGCTTGGCGGGGTAAGAGGAAATGCCAAGCACCCGAAAAACGGGCCTGCCATTGACGATTACCTCTGCGGTGTCAACGGGTGATGCGCCCGGCTCCGCTGCGGACCCCGGCGGCTGGGCGCCGGCTGCGCTCAATGACAACAGCAGGAAAATCGCCGCCAGCAGGCTTTGTGGCATTCGTTTCAGGTAGCGCATGGGGGAGAAATCTTTGTAATCCGGATATTTTTTGTGGGCAGGACTATGCCTCATTGAGCGAGCACAAGTCCAGAACGGGCGGCTTCGCAGCGGCCGGCCGCCGCAGCCGAATTCACGGCTTGGCCCTGACTGCATCGCGCGCCTTGCGTGCCGTAACCTGAGCCTCCATCGTCAGCCGGTATGCGGCATAGTATTTGAAGATATTGCGAACGTAAGTGGTGGTTTCCATGCCGACCTTTTCGGCGACCACCAGTTCAACATTGTTGAACCACTTGTCCGGATCCAAACCGCGCTGCGCCGCGAGCTTGCGCAGCTGCGCGATGCGCCCGGGACCCGCGTTATAGGCGGCGAATGCAAACAACGGTTTGTCTTGATCGCTGAATTTCGCATCGGGAAAATAACGCGTCATCAGCTGGTCCATATACTTTGCGCCGCCGTGGATATTGGGCTCGATTTCCTGAATATCGCCCACACCCAACTCCTTGCCCGTCGCAGGCATGATCTGCATCACGCCAATAGCGCCGACATGGCTCCGCGCGCTTTGATCCAGGCGGGACTCCTGGTAGCCCTGAGCCGCCAGCATCAGCGGGTCGAAGCCATACTTGGCGCCGTATTTCTCAAACAGCTTGATCGCTGCCTCGAACCGCTTGTAATCTGCGCCCGCCGTGTTGTTGTTAATCTGCTTAATCCGCTTGAAATATGAGGCCTGACGTGCCTCCAGAACGCCCCGCTTCTTCAGCTCGGTGACGTAGAAATCCGTTGCCACCTCCATCAGCCTGGGACTGCCCTTGCGCATCGCCCAGCCGGTATAGGCTTCTGCGCGCAAGACCAGGTCCTCGCGCACCTTGATCTTCGGCAGAATCTGCGCCCATATTTTTGCCTTCCAGTCATCCACCACGGCGAATTCAAGCAGGCCGGTATTCAGCATTTCGAGTATGTCCTCGTCCTCCAGTGCATCCGGCAGTTCGACGAGCTTCGCCGGCGCCTTGCGCTTCTTCTTCAGGCGCTGGTTCAGCTCCAGTACGCTCTCGTAATAGCTCGTTGCCTTGCGCAGGTGTATGGTTTTTCCGGAAAGTTCATCGAGCGCGGCAATCTGCGGTGAGGCCGGACCCGTGACAATCACTTCCTGCACCGCTTTGCGGTCGGTCGGCGCGAGAAAGTCAACGACCTTGCGTCGCGCCTCAGTCGCCGTAATGTTGCCGGCGGCAATATCGCCCCTGCCCTCCGCGACTCCGGAGAGCAGCTTGTCGCGACTGGTGATGATGATGTAAACCGTCAGCGGACGCTTGCCGAGTTGCTTCGCGTACTTCTTGTTGAGGTATTGTTCGAAGTCACGCACCGTGTCGGCAGTAATGCCACGCTCGCGCCCCTTGTCCACGAAATACAACGTGCGGCTGTACGGCACCAGCACGCGGATCTGGCGCCGTTCCAGCATCTCGTCGAAGTCGCCCTTCCAGGGCTTGGTTTCGAGACTCAACTGCCGCGGTTGTATCGTGCTCTTCTGTTCTGCCGCATGCACAATGCCGGCAAACACGGGGCAGCAATAAAATGCCAATAAAAACAAATACTTATAAGCGTTCACTGGCTACCACCTCGTTTCCGATCACTGGCATCTGCGTTTAAGGCTTTTTCCAGCTCTTGTCCGGGTTGAATTTCATGATTTTCTGCACTGCGGCAACGGTGTCGGGACCGAGATCCTTCTCGAACACGACGCCCTCATGGTTCACCAGAAAAGTCATCACCCCCGAGTTACCGTAGCTGACTGGCCACGCCACCATCGCGAAACCGCCGATCATCCGGCCCTGTGCCATGTAATCATAGGCACCGCCCGGCGCATCCGGACCCTGGCCCTTGAGGATGCGGAAGTGATAACCGTGGTAGCCCGCCTCCCGGTCCGCCTCACTGTAGCCCTGGGCCTTGGCCTTGTCGACAGCCGGCCCCAGGGGACTGACTGGTTCGCCGGCCTTGGTCGGAAAGTAAAGGCCATCGCGTTTGCCCGGGTTGCTCACGACGCGCTGTGCGTATTGCAGCAACTTGTCGCCCTGCGGATTGCGCAGGTAGTACTCGCGCTGCGCGTCAACGTAGGCTTGCAAAACCTGCATCACCGACAGTTCATTGCGGCCGATGCGCCGGTTGATGATCTCCTCTTTGCCGGCCCGGGTGTCAAATCGCCATCCGGCCGCATTTTTCACGACCGGGATCGGAAATGGCCAGCCATCCTTGCCGGTGGCGAGCATGGCTTTGGCGTCACCCGCGCGTTCAATCGTCGCCGCTTCGTCGTACGATTTTACAAACCGCTCGAGACCGGCCTTGTCCGCCACGGCATCGCCCGAAGCAATAACGGGTTTAGCGCCGGCACCGAGAATCGCGAGCAAGCCCTTTGCATCGCCCGCCCTCGCGGCCGTGATCAGATCCTTCACCGCTGCTTCCGGCGAATCGTACGTCCGTTGTTTTGGCGCTGCGGCTTTCTGCTTGGTGGCAGCGGACTGGGAGGGAGCGTCCGCCGCATGGGCTGGTATCGCCAGCGTCCCGACAATGTTGAACACAAGCGCAGCCGATAGCAGGGCGCGGCTGGAGAGCAGTGCATGCATGGTGAAATCCTTGAACAGTATGTGCAGTGTCATGACAGTCTCCTCGCGCTATCGCCGGCGGCCGCCGCCGGACCGACCACCACCGGACCGTGCTGCGCTGGAACGACTGGATGCGCCGCGGCTACTGCTGGCACGTGTCTGCTCACCGCTGCCGATGCCGTCGAAACCGCTGGGAGCACTGGCGCGGTTACCTGCGCCTGCGCTGCGATCGCTTAAGCCGGCACCCGCACTGCGATCGCTGGTGCCCGCGCTCGGACTGCGGCTGCCAGTATCACCCCGCCGACCTGCCGCACCAGCCTCACGATTGCCCGCGCGGTCACTGGTTGCGGCATCGCGCTTGAAATTGTCGGCGTCGCCACGGGCGATATCCTTCCGGCCTTCGTCAGCGCGACCGCGAAACTGCTCACGCGAATCAACGCCGGCACGCTGGCCACCGCCAAACTTCTGCTGGGTTGCCTGATCGCGATACTGCACACCTTTGCGATGCTCGGCATTGTGATTCCAGTTGCCGTTCTGGATATTGGTCTTGTTGAAATTGTTGTAGGTGTTGTGGTTGATGTAGACGTTGTTGCCGCCCCAATTGCAGTGGCCCCACAACGCGTTGCCCACAATCACGCCGGCCGTAAAGGCAAAAAACGCACCGCCGGCCGCATAGCCAGGCGGGTAATAGTAGTACGGGGGATACGCCGGATATGGCCACGCGCCGTAAACCACAGTCGGGTTGTAGGTCGGGACATAGACCACCTGCGGATCAGCAGGTTCGATCTTGATCACCGTCTGACCTGCTTCCTGCGTGGTCGTAACAGTCTGCTCCTTGCCCGACTTCAGATTGCCGGCCTTGTCAGCCTTGGCGCGCAGGTCCTGTATGGCCGCCAGCACTTCCTTCTGCTGGCCGAGAAATGCATCGCCCAGTTTCTGCGTCATGTCGAGCTTCTCGTTCATCATTGCCAGCACACTCGGAAAGGCTGTCAACGACTTCACACTCGGATCCCACTTCTGCTTCTGCATCGCGTCTTCGAGCGCGTTGTCCTTGACCTTCGGATTCGCCTTCGCCCAGCGTGCCGCTTCCACCACTTCCAGCGGATAGGTCGACGCCATCAGGATCTGTGCGACCAGCGCGTCGGGATAGAGTGCGATCGGCGCGACCAGCTGCTCGATCTCCTCTTTCTTGAACGGTGCCGGCACATTGTTCTGAGCCTGCGCCAAAGGCATTAACGCCAAAGCAGCAATCAACCAGAACGCGAGAAATCTGAACTTCGGCTTCATTGTTTTTCCTCGACTGACGCCGCAATCAAAACCGCACGCGCCGGTTCCCATACATCAAACGACTGGAACCGGCGCGGCGGCGGATTACGGTTACTTCTTCTTGGCCGGAGCCTTTTTCGCTGGCTCGACTGACAACGCCAACGCTTCGGTGTAGACCACTTCGATTTGATCGCCCTTCTTCACCACCTCGAAGTGGTCCTGGTTGCGCACTTGCAGATCAAACACGTTGCCGCGCGGCCCCTTGACCGAAATCACGCTTTTCTTCGGATCAACGTTAACCACATCGACGAGAGCGTGGATTTCCCGGCCCACTGCGCCGGCCGGCCGTTCACCCGGCTTGGCACGTACTGCGGCCATCGTCTCGGTGGGTGCGCCGGTGGTGCGCGTCTTCCTCAGTTCCAGCGAAAGCGCCTGTTCGTACTTGGCAACCACCATGTCACCGACATTGATCTGATCGAAGTTCCTGACCTGCTCTCCGGCGACAACATCGACGCTGTTGCCTTCCGGACCCTTGAGCGTCACGGTGCGCGTGGTCTTGTTGACCGCCATCACCGTCGCAGTGATTTCGGCGGTCGAAACGATCAGGGCCTTGCCGGCTTCACTGGCCACTACCGTGCCACCCGTGGCACTTGGTTTCTGCGCCTGAGCCAGCGCAGTCAATGGCAGTGTCATGCCCACCACAGCCAACGTCATAAGAATTTTCTTCACTTTTAAATCTCCGTCCGTTAATAAGAATTGCACCGCACAGGATAACCGTAATTGCGTACGCAAGCGCGCCGGCTGCCTGCGCTGCATTGAGCGGGGTCAAGCATCTCGCATTGCATGACATTATCACGAACAATAAAAAAACTTGAATAAAAAACAATAAGTTACGTCGTTTAATGGTTTGCAGGGATAGCGTGCAACCTCGACCATGGCTCATGGATTGCGCAAACACACCCTTGCCGCAACCAGTATCTGCACAGCGATGAAGAACCAATACACACAGACTCTAGATCCTGATCTGAGCCCGCAGCCCGACGATCAAAGCATTGTCAAAGCGCCCGGCGGCCGGTTTGATGTACTGAACATCCGGACCGACATACAGCCAGGGGGTAACGGCATAGCTGTAAAAGACCGAAATGCCCGACTCGTCACGGAACCGGGTATTGGGCGAAAGGGCGTTCTGCAGCACATCGCTGAGGTTATAGCGAAACCCGCCGATGCCAAAACTGTCCCGAGGACGTCCGAAGAACAGGGCGCGGCCGCCAATCCCTGCAATTACCGATGACTGCACATAGTTGGGATTGCCGTCAGCGGTGGCCACTTTGAAATAGAAACCCCAACCGGCATCCGCTTGCGCCGTGCTCTCCTGCAAATTGTGCTTGAACTCAAACGCGACGTTGTATGAGCCCTTTTTGGTCGTCGTCGTGTAACCGGGCGGCAGTGACGAGTAATCAACCCCTTCGGCCGTGCTGTAAATCCCGGTGACCACATAGCTGGTCTTGCGTCCGGCGATTGTGGTCGTATGCGCGCCGCTGACCGAAACGTTTACCCCGTCCTTAAACAAATCACCGGGAAAATAGTCTTTGGTGCGGTCGTTGGGATCGAAGACCATGACAGTCCAATCAACCGGCTCGGTCTTGATGGAAGCGATCGCCCCCATGAATACGACAGGGATGAGTCCGCTCGGTGGCGCAGCAAGAATCAGATTCATGAAACGGTCAATGCCCCAACCACCGTAGAAGGGGTCTGCCGCCAGCAAATCAACGGGGTTGAACTTGCCGATCGCGATTCTGTTGCGCTCCCCCAGCTTCTGGGTAAGGTAAAGCGACGTTGCCACCACATCGTCCGGCGTGTCCACGG
>JAOUIN010000402.1 GCA_029883965.1 Betaproteobacteria bacterium | reverse complement strand
TAGAATGTTGCGTCGACCAATTGAATCCGCAACCCGAAAGGAGTCATCCGGCTCGCCCCGGTTACCCTCTCAACTTGGCTCAAACGTGCGATTGGCAGACCCACTGGTAAGGCGTGCAACTCACTGCATAGCTCTTGACTTGATGTTATGTGCCCTCATCTTCGTTCTTTTGCCTGTTTACCAGGTAATCTTCCACAAATGGCGCGAAAATTCTGCCTTTGGATCGAAGAAACCATTGTTGGGTTCCCGGCATAGAGAACACAGCATAAGCTTGGTCTAAAGCGCGCTGATAGGTTTCAATATTCGGATATACGCCGGCTTTTTCATGA
Source organism: Betaproteobacteria bacterium (assembly GCA_029883965.1). GTDB lineage: Bacteria > Pseudomonadota > Gammaproteobacteria > Burkholderiales > SG8-41. The sequence continues at coordinate 1,897 of JAOUIN010000402.1, read as the reverse complement.
GTCATGATCGTGTCAATGATTCCAAAATACATAGAGATAATGAAACTGAATCTTGATTTTTCAGCCTGATTTAAAGAGTCGTAATCGTGAGAGCCTTGGTGAAAAACTCTCCATGTTTCCCCATCACCTGCTACTGCTGATGTAAATTGAGACCATAGTTCAGTGCTCTTGGTATAGCTGTCTAGTTTGGCTTGAGTGACAGTTGCTTTTAACTGCATGCCCACATAGATAAGCGATATAACAACAGCGATAGCACTTACAAATTCACCCCAATTCGCTAAATTCTCTGCCATATCGTATTTCTCAAAGTTCAGTATAAGCGCGTTCTATTTCGCACACCTGAAAGCCATGTGTACTCAATCACGCGGTTGCAAAAAATACCGGATTCCCTGTTTCCACAGTTGTCTGCCTTGAGTAAAAATCGGCCTGTCGCTTTTTAGGATAACTGAGCTACCCGAAGGCAGCAATGCGTCGGAAGCCGCCAGGAGGCGGATCAGGCTACTTTGTCTCCTCCACCCTGAAAGCAGTCATGCGGATAGTCCAGGTGGCAGTGGTGATGTGCCGACTTTGAATCGGGAGTCGGCAAGGCCCGCCGGGTGACACCGCGACAGAATCAGGCCTTCAGGAGGGCTTTGATCACGTACTCACTCATCGGAATGACATCGATGTGCTCGAAGTCGATAAAACGCGCACAGCTTTCCAGCATCGCCGTCATCCGCTGCTGCAGCAGGTTCTCATCGCCGCCGGTATTGTAGAACGCGTGATCCGAGTCCATGGCCGCGGGTGGAAAATTCTCCTCGACAATGGCGTCGAAGGGCCGGGTCTCCTCCCCCAGCACCCGCACCACCACATTCTGGCGGTAGCCGAAGGTGGACTGGGTGTCGATGGCCACCGCGGTGTGGCTGCCCTTCCAGATCGACAGCCACTGCTCCCGCTCGAGCTGTGCCGGCTTGCGCATGAAAACCACGTGGCACATGCCGTGAACCCTCTCGCCCGGGGCAGACGGATGCCGCTCGCGGCTCACCAGTGGCTCCGCCTCCACCACCAGGTAAGCGCCTTTGCGACTGACGTGCCGGTCTATCAGCGGCTCCCATGCCGCGGCGGCGCCGGCATTGTCGACCCACAGGGACAGGGCCGCGCCGGGCACCGGCGGGTGGCTCTCCATCCGGCGTTGCGCCGCCGGCGCCACCGCACTGTCCGCCACCGCCAGGCGCACACCGTGCACCCCGCGCAGCTGCGCCAGTGGCGGGCAGAGTTGGCCCAGCAGCTCGTCGCGAAACTCGTCCGCAGGCTGCCCCGAGCCCTGCCACAGCGAATAGACCAGCTTTTCCATGCGCTCCTCCCGTTTCGCTGCGCTACATCACGCCCAGGGGCGGGGTGATGGTGGCGCAGTTATCGATCAGCATCTCGGAGCCGTTTACAAAGCGGGACTCATCGGAGGCCAGGTACAGCACCAGGTTGGCTATATCCTCCGGGTCGCACATATTGCCGTACTTGCCCACCTCCTCGATATCCTCGGCGGTGGCCACATCCTTGCCCATCGCCACCTTCACCACCATCGGGGTTTTTACCCCGTCAGGGTGGATCGAATTGCAGCGAATACCGTTTTTCTGTTCCTTGCAGAACATCGCGATACTCTTGGTGAGGGAGCGCACCGCACCCTTGCTGGCGGTGTAGGCCGCGACGAAGGACTGGCCGTGAATGGCCGCCACCGAAGACATATTGATGATCGAGCCGCCGCCGCTGGCGGCCATGGCCGGGATGCCGTGCTTGCAGCCAAGGAACACGCCATCGCTGTTGACCGCGTTGATCTTGCGCCACATCGCGAGGTCGGTATCGACGATGTTACCAAGGGCAATCATGCCGGCGTTGTTGACCAGGATATCGAGGCGGCCGA
>JAOUIN010000090.1 GCA_029883965.1 Betaproteobacteria bacterium | reverse complement strand
CGAGGAAGGCGCCAAGGCGCGGCCGCACGTGCAGGAATTACCCAAGCATCCGGCTTTCTTTACCAAACAACCGCTGACGGTCAATGGTCCGTACGCTGAAGTACCGCGGCATCCTGGCGTCACCGAAAAGCTCGACTGGGAAGTCGAGCTCGCAATCGTCATCGGCAAGGGCGGTCGTAACATCAGCGAAGCCGATGCGATGAAACACATCTACGGGTACATGATCGCGAATGATGTATCGGCGCGTGAAGTGCAGCGTCAGCATGGACAGCAGTGGTTCAAGGGCAAAAGCCTCGACGGCTATTGCCCGATGGGGCCGTGGCTGACCACCGCGGACGAAGTCAAGGACCCGCAGAAGCTGCACATCACCTGCCGCCTTAACGGCGTGACCAAGCAGGACTCAAATACCAGTTACATGTATTTCAAGATTCCCCGCCTGATCGCCGAGTTGTCCGCCGGGCTGACGCTGGAACCCGGCGACCTGTTCCTTACAGGCACGCCGGCCGGCGTCGGCCATGCGCGCAATCCGCCGGAGTTCATGCAGCCCGGCGACCTGCTCGAGACCGAGGTCGAAGGCCTGGGGTTGCTGCGCAACCACATCGCCGCGAAGTAGTTTCCGCAATATGGCCGGTGCCTTGAGGGCATGGGGCCGCCGCAGTAGCATGTAGCGCTTACAGGAGGCTCCCATGGACACCCCGCAAAAAGGCAATATCACCGTCATCCCGACCGGCGCGGCACTGGCAGCCGACGTCGTCGGCATCGACCTGTCGAAACCGGTGTCGCAGGAAATCTTCAAACAGATCGAGGATGCCTGGCATACCCATCTGGTGCTGCGGTTTCGCAATCAGCAACTCGACGACGACGCCCTGCTCGCGTTCGCGCGCCTGTTCGGCGATCTCGACCAGGCGCCGATCCACGCCGGCAAGGATGTGGTCAATCCGTATCCCGAAATAACCGTGATGTCGAACATCAAGGTAAACGGCAAGGCCATCGGCAACCTCGGTCACTACGAAGCCGAGTGGCATACCGACATGTCGTACAACGACACCGCGCCCATCGGCAGTCTGCTCTATTCGCTGGAAGTGCCCCCCGAAGGCGGAAACACCGGCTTCTCCAACATGTATGCCGCGTACGACACGCTGCCGGCCGCGGTAAAGAAACAGATCCTCGGGCGTTTCTGTCGCCATGACTCCAGCCGCAACAGCGCAGGCGAGCTGCGTAAGGGCTACACGGATGTCACAGACCCGCGCGACGCTCCGGGCGCCATCCACCCGCTGGTGCGCACGCATCCGCGCAGCCATCGCAACTGCCTGTTCCTTGGCCGCCGCCGCAACGCCTATATCATCGGATTGCCGCTGGATGAAAGCGAAGACCTGCTGAACCAGCTGTGGGCGCACGCCACCCAGAAAAAATTCGAGTGGTACCAGGTATGGAAAGTCGGCGACCTGCTGATGTGGGACAACCGCTGCGCCATGCACCGGCGCGACGCGTTCGATCCGGAGTCACGGCGCCTGATGCATCGCACGCAAATCAAGGGGGATCGGCCGTTTTTTGATCCGAAGACGCTGGACGCCCGCGCTTAGCGGTTGCGGCAGAGGCCGACCCGAGCAGAGCGAGGGCAAGCCGTAGCAACAACCTTTAAATGCATCGGGCAGGTACCGCACAGCGGCGCCTGATGCATCGCACACAAATCAGGGGTGACAAGCCGTTCTTCGACCCGAAGACGCGGGACGCCCGGGCCTGGACCCGCAGACGTAAAAAAGCGCCACCTATTTCGGCGCTTTGTTCCCGCTGGCGGCCGCTTTGCCGGCGGCCTGCATGCTTTCAATGCCGGCTTTCTGCATTTCCAGCGTCTTGATGGTCATCTGGACGAAACCGGTGTTCATCGTCAGCCAGGTTTCTACGGCCTTCAGCTCGGCAATTTTCTTCTCGAGATCTTCAACGCTCATCGTCGGCGCAATCATGCCGGGAATGGGGAAACCCATGGGATTCCACATTTTCTGCATGAATTCGAAAAAATCTTTCGGGATTTCCTGATCGGCCATGGCGCATCCTTTTCTGTCGGGGCCATTATAGCCCCGCGCCACGCCGTGCCCGCTAAACCCTTTCGACGCGGATGGTGTCACCGCTGCGAGCAGATTTCAGTACCGAAGGATCGCCGAGAATACGGCCGAGCACATTGCAGGCGCTGGCCAGGCGGCATTCGTCCGCTTTGGAAATGGGGGTGCGCCCCCATGGCAATGCCAGTGCGCTGCCCTCGACCCAGAAACAGACCGTGCCGGGTGCGACCACCTGCTGCGCGCCCGCTTCCAGGTCCTCGGTAACCGGCACATCGAAATAAACCTCTTCACCCCAGGTGTTGACACGGGAACTGCACGGCAGGACCGCGAGCAGCTTCTCCGTGGTAGGGCCGGGCTGCAGCTCGGCAGTCACCGAACCCGCCGGCCATGAAATGCGGATGCCGGTGGTCATCCGCTGATGTCTCCCGGGCTATTCGCCCAGTGGCGCATCCGCGCGACGCGCGTCGCGCGCCCGCGCAAGGCGCATCGGTTCGGGTGCCGGCTCAGCCAGCGCAGCCACGACCCGCTGCAGACGCTGTTTCTCGCTCAACACCTTATTGGTATAGGTGTCGTTTTCGTCGTTCAGTGCGCCGGCATACATCTGCAAAGCGATGCTGAGGTTGCCGGTACGGGTGAGGTATTCCCTCAGAATACGGGTGCCGACACGGATGTTCGACTCGGGATCAAACACGGCTTTCTCACCGCCGAACTCCGCCAGCTTATCCCCGTGGTACTTCGGAATGATCTGCATCAGGCCTTTGGCGCCGACTTCGCTTTCCGCAATCGGGTTGTAACGGGACTCAACGGCAATCACCGCCATGACCAGCAGCGGGTCCAGCCGGTAGAGCTGGGCTTCGGCATGGGCGATCTGTACGAATTCCAGCGTCACATCCTGGGAAACCTTGTAGCGCTTGGCCAGAAACTCCGCCAGCGCCAGGTGCCGCTCGGCATCAGGGTGTACAGCGGGCGCTTCCTTCTTGGTTGCAAGCACGCGCGCGGATACGGCCTGGGCTTCATTCTGCACGGCGACATAGGCCGTCTGCAGCCATGGCGCGCCATAGCGTTCATGGAGCAGCAGGGCCAGGGCGGACACGCTGGCGAAAAACACCAGCAACGTGAGCATCTTTCGAGTCCGGGGCATCGATACGGCGATGCCGGGCTCGGCGGAAATTTCTGAAATCGATTTTGCGAACATGCAAAACCTCCTTTCGGGTGACGCCCGCAGCTGCTGCGAGCGTTTTCAGCTGGCGTTACCTCGCTAGGGTAACAGTGTCTCCTTACGACTACACTCAGCCAACGACCACTATAGGTTGTGGGCTACTCAAAAAAACTGGCTAATTCTAGGTGCTGCTGTCTGTGCCCGCAAGCCTGAATACGGAATTAAACCTGTTTCAGGAAGCAATCGGGGCCGCAGTTTACCGGCAATGTATAGTGCGATGCAACAAAAATATAACATATTGTTTTTAAATGATTATTTAATAACTCTCATTTAAAACTTCAAATTAGTTGATGCGTCGCTGCAAATTAGAGGAAAACTGACGGCCGGAGTTCACTCGCCACCGGGACGACTTGGATTAGCGCTAAAAAGAAAGAGATAATTACATTTAAAACAATAGGTTACTTGCCTTTCTCCGGATCAGGCAACACCGCTGTCTGGCGCGATTCCCATTCTTGTAGCGCTCTCTCATAGTTAGTAAGCGCTTCCCAATAACGATCGTAAACACAGGGGTCACAGCCGCTTTCGCAGCACTCGGATGGCGCTGGCGCGGCCGGTGGCACCGGCTTCGGATCTGCGTTCGCGGCCGTCAGCGCAATCCCTCCGGCAGGTGCTCCGCGGGAAAGCGGCGACGGAATTCTGCAACCACCGCGGCGGCATCAGCCACCTTCCCCGCACGGCGCAGTTCGTCGATGCGCTGCAGCCATTTCTCCGGCGGTGCGTCGACCAGATCGCGCCACAACGCATCCTTTGCCGGCGCATCAGCCAAAACCCCTGACGGGGCGCGCCGGTCCGCTCGGCCCGCACCGGCCGCAGACTCGCCGGCGACCGGTGCCGGCATGGAACGCAGCAGCGACGGCGCCGGCGCTGTCGGCGCTTCTCGCTCACGCTTTGCCTTCAACTCATCCGGCTTGTTGTCGGCTTCGGCAGCACTGGTGGCAGGGTCTACCCTGGATTCCAATGCGCGAAGCCCGGTTTCAGCATCACGCTGTTTCGCTGCGGGCGGCGGCGCCGGTTCGGACACAGCCTTCGGTGGTTCGACCCTGACGGCTGCGGGTGCTGGTGCCGGCGCCCGCTGCGGCAACACTTCCTCAACCACCTGCGACCGGGTAGCGTCGTTGCCAATGCCGGCGTCCGCAGCACGGGGCTTCGCCGGGACCGGGCTCGTCAGGGATTCAAGCCGGTCGGCGCCTTCCTGCTGCATCATCAGCACCACGCTCACCGACAGCACCACCACGGCCGCCAGCGACAAGGGCACGCCCCAGTTCCGGGAGCGGGCCATGCTCGGACGTGCCGGCCCGGCATCGACTTCACGGCGCGCGGCCGCACGGATCGCGGCGTCCAGCTGTGCCGGCGGCTCCTCACCGGAGGCGGCACGATACGCCGCCGCCAGTCGCGGGTCACGTTCCATCTCAGTTTCCGGCGTCACTGCCATGCCTGCATCCCCAGTCGCAACTTGGCCATCGCATACCGCAACCGGCTTTTGGCGGTCTCGCGTGTCACGCCGGTCGCAGTAGCTATTTCTTCGATGCTCAGCCCGCCTTCATGCTGCAACAGGAAAGCCGCGCGTTGCTCAGCCGGCAGCGCATCCAGCAGTGCCAGCAGATGCGCCGCCTGCTCGCGCACATCGGCACCGGCCTCCGGCTCGAAACTGCGCGGCGCGGCCGGTTCGTCGACGGCCATCCCGGCCTCGTCGTCGAGCGAAACATTCCCGGGATTGTTGCGGCGGAAATGGTCCATCAGCCGATTATGCGCAATCCGGTAGAGATACGTGGAAAACCTGGCCTGCACCGCATATCCGGCGCGCGCGCGTATCAGGTTCATCCACACGTCCTGGAACAGTTCGTCAGCCAGCGCCGTGTTGCGGCACTGGCGCAGCAGGTAACGATAGACGCCGCCTTTGTGGCGCGAGTAGAGCACGTCAAACGCGCCTGCATCGCCATCGCGATACCCGAGCATAAGCACTTCGTCACTGGCGTCCGCGTCCGTGGGCATAACGGGGTGCCAGTATGCAGAAGCACCCGGATACGGGCAACCCGCTGCGTACTGACGCATCGCCGGTTCAGCGCGGATCGGGCACGAAATGTACGGGAAAAGGCTGCGGTCGAGCCATCGACGGCGCACGGATGACACCCTGCGCAACGAGATTGCGGTAACTGTCGTAATAAATCGTAATCACCTCGGCCGGCATCGCGGTCGCCCGCTCGAACTCCGTGTACGTCACCGTCGAGGTCTCGCTGCGGCCATGCCCCGTGCCCAGCCGTGCCGACTTTTGCACCGGCTCCGGTGCCCCGGCCTGTGATCGCCCGCCCATACCCGCGGCACTGTCTGCGGCCGGCCCCGCATCGCTACGCTCATCGCGTGCCAACGAGGGCGACGGCGCCTCCGCCTCGGCCTCGGCCCGTGGCGCCGGTGACGGCGTGTATCGGACCACGGGCTCCGGCTTTTTACGATAAACGGCGACGCCGATTACGCCGACATGATCGGGACGTCCGGTGCGCGCCGCATAGGAATCGGGCAGCGCCGTGAAATAGAATGCGGCGACCCGGTCCAGGCTCTTGCGCCAGCCCTTGATGCCGAAACCCTGGTGTCCACCCAGCACATAACCCCCCTGATCCCAATCCGCCGTATCGCCGGTCAACACGTTGACGCCGTCAACCGATACCACCGTCAGAATGTCGCCATGCTGGCGGTTGCGCATGCGGATTTCGTACTCGTTGCCGGGCCGGCCGACGACATAGTGCCGGCCCTCATGCACATATACCGGCAACGTACGCTTCTGCGCACGATCATAAATGGCAATGTCTGCAACACCACCCACGGCTGCTGCCGGTGGCAGCGTACAGGCGGCGAGCAATACTGCTGCAAGTGCAATCAGGTTTTTCATCTCGGTTCCTTGATAAGGACGCGCGGAAGGCCCGCGACACTGATGTAAACGCCCTGCCGTCGCCATCGGGGTTAAGCACTGCTGTGATAAATTGCCGCCATGGATGACATCGTTCTGCGCGGTATGGCCAAGTGGCCCAACGTGCCGGCGGTCTATGGCTGGCTGTCTCTGGACCGGCGCGGTCACTGGCTGCTCAAGGGCGATCGCGTCGCCAACCCCGGCATTGCGGCTTTTTTCGGGCGCAACTACAGCCATGATGAGCAGGGCCGCTGGTTTTTCCAGAACGGGCCGCAGCGCGTCTACGTTGCGCTGGCTTACACACCGCATGTTTACCGGGTAAATGCCGCAACGGACACGACACTCGCTTTGGCGTCGCACACCGGCGCGCCGGTCAAGACCGTCGATTCCGCCTATATCGATGAAACCGGCCAGCTGCTGCTCGATACCGATCTGGGTATAGGGCTGGTGCATGACGCCGATCTGGCGACGCTGGTCCCCCGGTTCGGCGTTGCCGGCGCCGCCGCAGGCGATGCCGCGCTGGCGACAACGCTGGATGCGCTGCAAGCCGGAGAAGACGTTGCCCTGCAGCTGAATCTGGGCTCAACGCAAATCCCCGTCCGGCCGATACGCGCCGCCAAAGTGCCGGCACGCTTCGGATACGAACCGCGTCCGGTACAACCGGCCGGCGAGGAAGAATGTTACTGATGCAACCGTTGGCAGCATTCAACGCCGATGCCCGGCACGCCATACGTGGCGTGCTCTGCGACATCGACGATACGCTGACCACCGGCGGCCGGTTGACCGCCGCCGCCTATGGCGCGCTCGAACGGCTGCACGCGGCCGGGCTGTCGGTGGTGCCGATCACCGGCCGGCCGGCCGGATGGTGCGACCATATCGCGCGCATGTGGCCGGTGGACGCCGTAGTCGGTGAAAACGGCGCCTTCTGGTTCCGTTACGACCACGCGAAGAAAAGCATGCAACGGCAGTTTGTCGATCCGCCCGAGGTGCGCGCGCGCCATCGCACCGCGCTCACCGCCATTGCTGCCGACATACTTGCCGCCGTGCCCGGCGCGGGAATGGCCGCGGACCAGCAATACCGGGAAACCGATCTGGCAATCGATTTTTGCGAAGACGTACCGAGGCTTGCCGACAACGCCGTGCAGCATATCGTCGCCCTCATGCAGCAGCGTGGACTCACGGCCAAGGTCAGTTCGATCCATGTCAACGGCTGGTTCGGCCGGTATGACAAGCTCGCGATGACGCGACGGCTTTACGCGGACTGTTTCGGCATCGACCTGGATGCGGCCCGGGCACATTATGTGTTTGTCGGTGATTCGCCGAATGACGCGCCGATGTTCGGCTACTTCCCGCATGCGGTGGGCGTCGCCAACGTCCGTGCGTTTGCCGGACAGCTCACGCACGACCCGGCCTATGTCACCACCGCGGCTGCGGGAGCCGGCTTCGTCGAACTCGCAGACCTGTTATTGATGGATAATTAAATGAATAAAATCATAGACTTAAGAACTGACACCGTGACCCAGCCCACGCCGGCCATGCTCGCGGCGATGCAAACGGCCACCCAGGGCGACGACTCGCGCGACGGCGATGCCACCGTGATGAAGCTTGAGGCGCTGGCCGCCAAGCTGACCGGGAAGGACGCCGGGCTCTACATGCCCAGCGGCACGATGACCAACCTGGTCGCAGTGCTCGCACATACGTCGCGCGCCGGCGAAGTTCTGCTGGAACGCGGCGCACACATCCTCAATAACGAGCTCGGCGGACTCAGCGCGGTCGCCGGCGTGTACTACAAAGGTCTCCCAGGTGACCGCGGCGCAATGGACGAGGCCGCATTGCGCGATGCGGTGCGACCGATGACCCGCAATAATTTCGGCACGGCGCTGATCTGCATGGAAACCACGCACAACGGCGCCGGCGGTACGGTGCTGTCGCTGGCGCACATGAAAATGGTGCACGCACTGGCGCGGGAACACGGCATACCGGTGCACACCGACGGCGCGAGGTTTTTCAACGCCGCAGTGGCACTGGGTGTGCCAGCCGCGACCATCGCGCAGCACACCGATTCCGTCTGTTTTTGCGTGTCCAAGGGTTTATCCGCGCCGGTGGGCTCCGTATTGTGCGGAACCAGCGCGTTCATCGAACGCGCGCGGCCGTTCCGGCGCATGGTTGGTGGCGCGATGCGTCAGGCCGGTTCAATCGCCGCCGCCGGTATCGTCGGCCTGGAAACCATGGTGGAGCGCCTCGCCGAGGATCACACCACGGCCAGGCGGCTGGCTACCGGACTGCATTCTGTCGACGCTTCACTGGTCGATCCCGACGGCATCGAAACCAACATCGTGCGGATCAGCGTGCGCGCGAGCAAGCGCAACGCTGCGCAATGGGCAGAGGAATTCAAGGCTCGGGGCATCGCGGTCAGTGCCGGCGATCCAATGTCACTGCGGTTCGTGACCCACCGTCACATCTCAAACGCGGATGTAGACGCGACCGTCGCCACCTGCAGGGAAATCT
>JAOUIN010000089.1 GCA_029883965.1 Betaproteobacteria bacterium | reverse complement strand
CCTGCTCATCCGCCGTGGTGTCGAGCACGCTGAACCACGAGCCCAGGGCGAGCAGCATCACGACAGCCACTGCCGCCAGCAGTCGCAGGTGCTGCGAGTCGAGAATTTTCATCCTTTCCGGTCTCCCGGTTCGTTGATGCCTGCGCCGCAGAGCACGGGCAGCACTTCGCCGATGGGTGCGCGGATCACGGCATCAGCCACATCATCAAACTGCGTCGGCTCCGCATTGATGATCAGCAGCCGCGCACCGGCATCGAGTGCGATCGGCACCGCACCGGCCACCGGAAACACCTGCAGCGTGGTGCCGACCGCGATGAACAGATCACATTCTGCAGCAACGCGCATCGCGCGCTCGATGACCTGCGGAATCAGCTGCTGGCCGAAGGAAATGGTGTCGCTCTTCAGCAGGCCGTTGCATTCAGTGCATGCGGGATCCACTTCGCCGGCGCGCACGCGGTCCAGCGTTTGCTGCATCGGGCCGCGCCAGCCACAACCCAGGCACATTACCGTATGCAACGTGCCGTGCACTTCGATCACGCGCTTCTCGGACACCCCGGCACGTTGATGCAGGCCGTCTATATTCTGCGTGATCAGCGCATGCAGCGTGCCGCGCGACTCGAGTTCGACCAGCGCGCGATGCCCGGCATTGGGTGCAGCAGTCCACGCCGGATGCGCGAGCCGCGACTGCCATGACAGCCGCCGCACCTCGGGATCGGACACGTAGTAGCGGATGTCCGACATCTTTTCGGCCTTGGGGTTGAGCGTCCACACGCCCTTCGGCCCGCGAAAGTCCGGAATGCCAGAGTCGGTGGAAATACCGGCGCCGGTCATCACCACGATGCGTTCGGCCGTGGCCACCCAGGTGCGGACGGATGCAAATTCCCTGCTATTGAGCATGCACCCAATCATGCATCGGCCAGCGGACGACGGCCAGTGTGGTGCGCAATACGCACCGTTAGGGGTCGGAAATGCAGGCGCATTGCGCAGATTTGTGACATTTCGCACCGATCCCGGCGGGATGCCCGGCGCATCGCTCCATACCGGCTCAAAGTACTAATTTTATTGACAAAATTATTTAAAATATAGCATCTGATGCAATGCAACAATAACAAATCAATGTGCTCTAATCAGTAACGCAACATTATGAAATAAATATATTTTTCATAAAGTTTTAATTAATGCAACGCAATATTACTGGAAGGAAATAGCAATGAGCACGAACAAAAAATCTATCCCGGAAAGGGACCCGCTGTACAGCATCAATCTGACCGAAGTCGAGCGCATCCGCGCCGACGCGATCAGGCTCCGCGGCGAACTTATCGCCGGAGCGATCCTGAGTGCGTACGCCGCGGTAGGCCGGTTATTCGGCAGCATCAAGGCCGCTCTGGGCCCGAAAAACCCGACGCGGCTCGGCCCCACGGTCTGATGCACGGCGTTTCGCCGGCATAACGATTGCCGGCACAGCGCCAGGCGCTGGACCCGGCTGAACGGCCCCGTGTAAAGCAAGGCCAGGCCGGCAATCAATGCGCTGATGTTCCTGTCGCCAGCTGGCTCACGCCGTTCAATGACAATGCGCGATGAACACGGCAGGCGGCATCCGACTGCCTGTCGCAGTTACGCAGATCGCTGCCGGTAACGCACGGACCTCTGGCTGCCACGAAACTCCCGCAACATCGGTGCGCGCTCTTCACTGATACTTGCCGAACATCTGGCCTGAATTTCCGACGCAATCCGTAATATGGTCGCGGCGGGCCTGCCGCAGATGCGCCGCTATAATCGGCGCACCGCCATGCCGCTCGTCCTGATACTCACACTCTCCAGCATCACCTTCATCACCATGAAGGGCAGCCGCGTGCTGATGACGCTGTACGCGGTCGATCTGGGTGCGGGCCCGTTCCAGACCGGCATCCTTTTTGCGCTATATGGACTGTTCCCGTTTCTGCTGGCAGTGGCCGCGGGACGCATCGCCGACCGCCTCGACAACCGCGTGCTGATGTACTGGGGCCTGGGCACCTACACGGTCAGCATGGTGCTGCCGTTCATTTTTCCGTCGCTGACGATTCTGTATATCGTCGCGCCGCTGTGGGGCTTCACCAGCATGCTGTGGGTGGTCGCCACGCAGAACCTGGTCGGCCTGCTGTCCACCGGTGACACGCGCACGCGCAATTTCAGTTTTTACAGCCTGGGCGAATCGACCGGTTCGGTACTGGGCCCGATCATCGTCGGCCTGTCGATTGATGCGCTGTCACACGCGCCGGCCTTCCTGATCATGGCCGCGATCCCGGCATTGTGCGGCCTCACCGTCGTGCTCAAGCGCAACATGATTCCGCACACCGCAGTCAACAGCGGCGGCGCGCAGGTGCCGCGCAACATGAAGGATCTGCTGGCATTGCCAGCCATGCGCAACGCGCTGCTGTCGAACGCCGCGGTGATGGCGGGCCTCGACCTGTTCAACCTCTACATGCCGATCTACGGCCACAGCCTTGATTTCTCGGCGACCACGATCGGCCTGATCATGGGCGCCTTCGGTGCGGCCGCATTCATTACCCGGCTCGCGATCCCGCCGCTGAGCAAACGCTTCAGCGAACGCGCGGTACTCGCCGCTGCGCTGGCGATTGCGGCGGGGGCATTCATGATGTTTCCGCTGACCACCAGTGCGCCGCTGCTCGCCGCGGCAGCGTTTGCACTCGGGCTGGGGCTGGGCTGCGGGCAACCCCTGTCGATGATTCTCGCCTTCAACGCCGGTCCGCCGGGACGTCAGGCCGAAGCGATCTCGATGCGGCTCGCAGTCAGCTACGGCGCGCATGTGGTGGTGCCGCCGCTGTTCGGCGTGATCGGCGCCGCGATGGGTGTTGCGCCGATTTTCTGGACCTGTGCCGCGCTGATGGGCGGCGGCTCCTGGATCAACCGCCGCTCTGTTCGTTAAACTCGATCCGACCTTTCACCTGGAGCAAGCACATGGCCCACTATCCTGAACTCGCCGGACGCGTCGCGCTGATTACCGGCGCCGCGCAAGGCATCGGCGCGGAAACGGCGCGTCTGTTCGCGGCACAAAGCACGTCGGTCGCAGTGGTGGACATCGACAAAACCGGCGCCGGGGCGGTGGTTGCCGAAATCATTAAAACCAAGGGCAAAGCAGCAGCAATCGCCGCGGACATTACCGACGCCGACGCCGTTGCCCGCGCCGTCGCTGAAACCGTGCGCCAGTTCGGCGGCCTCGACATCATCATCAACTGCGCCGGCGGTTATGGCCGGCTCGCCACCATCGAAGACATGCCGATCGATGAATGGGACCGTACCGTAGCGCTCAATCTGCGCGGGGCTTTTCTGCTGTGCAAGACGGCAATCCCGCATCTGAAAAAATCCAAAGCGGGGCGCATCATCAACGTGGCCTCAATCTCCGGGCGCACGGTGCATGCGGCATCATCTCCCGCCTATGGCGCAGCCAAGGCCGGCGTGATCCAGTTGACGCGATTCCTCGCCTATCAGTTGGGGCCGGACAACATCACCGCGAATTCGATTGCGCCCATCACCACGCTGACGCCGCGTGTGGCCGCACTGCGTACCGAGGCCGACATCGAACGCATTGCACAACAGGTGCCGCTGCGACGGCTGGCCGTGCCCGAAGACCATGCGCAGGCGATGCTGTTCCTCGCCTCTGATGCCGCCGCCTATATTAGCGGCGTGGTGCTCGACATTAACGGCGGCCGGATCATGATGTAGGCATACGCCGCGGCACGCACCGAACCACGCGAACTGACGCGCTCATGCATGCATCAGCCCGTGTTGCGCCGGCTCGACTTCGGCCCGGCCAGTACAGACGGGCATATACGCAGGTGATCAAGCAACGCTATTTCGACAGCAGTCAGCCTGCTCTTCTCGACATGAATTACGCTTTCCCGGAAGAAAAACTGCTTTCCATCAAGGGTGATAATCGCGAGATCGAGCATGTCGCGCAAAGAATTTGCAGTGCTTAATGGCACGACAGCCAGCCCCAGCCCGGCGGAGACCATGCAGCAGGCATGGTAGAGACCGCTGACCTGCGCCAGCACCCTGATTTTCTTGGCCACCTTGCGCGCCTCATCGTACAAGACCTTGTAGATTAGGCTTTCCGCCCGCAAAACGATGTAATCGTAATCCAAAGTGTCCGCGAAGATTACCCGGCGGCGGCGCGACAACGGATGATTTTTCGGCGCGACCAGAACCAGCGGCTCGCGTGGAAAATCAATTCGTCCAAGTTGCGGCGCGTCCTCATAGTAGCTGGCGATACCGATGTTGACCTGGCCCTGAATCAGCATGCTGACGATATTCACCGACCGGGCCTCCTCGATCTCCACCATGACATCCGGGTGTTTTTCGCGGAACCGTCTGAGCGTATCCGGCAAATACCCGGCAATCGCAACGCCATTCGCAACGATGCGCACATTATTGGTAAGGCCTATGCGCAGATTGTTCGAAATACTTCCCAAAGCATTGAACTGATCGAGGATTTCACGTACCGATTCGGCAACCATGACACCGATCCGGGTGAGCGTCAGGCCGCGATGGTGCCGCGTCAGCAACGCCGCGCCAATCAGTTCTTCAAATTTCTTGATTCTGCGGCTCGCAGCGCCGATCGCGAGGTGATTGGTCTTGGCAGCCAGTGTCAGATTTTTGTATGCGACCACCGACTCGAACAGACGCAGTGTCCGGACATCCAGGCCATGCAGCGTCGATTGCACTTGCTTTCGCATTCCGGCAATGCTCACTGTTTTTTAGTCGGCTAAGCCTCTACAAATGGCAGCTCAAGCCAGCATGTTAATGTGTCTTCTCCTCAGTAATAACACATGACATAGCTCTCGGAGTGAAATGTTATTTGCCGAAATGCGAACGTCTGCGCACATATTCGACAACTCCAAAGCAACCCCCCATTGGGAATGGCCGTTATCATCAGCCACCTGTTTTTCAATTTATCGCAATCTCGATGCCGTTAATAACCGGATTCTCGCCCGCAACCTCACCGACACTGAAAGCACTCGTCCACGGACTTGCCCGTGCCGCACCGACGAGCGACCCACCGCAACCGGAACTGGTCACTGCCGCCCTGGACAAAGCCGCAGCTGCGCACGGATGGCTGCCCGATGAACGGCGCCGCGCCAACCATGACCGTTACGCGCGACACCTGATTTACGCCGACCCGCGTGGCCGCTTCTCGGTGCTGATGATCGTGTGGGCGCCGGGACAGGTCAGCCCGATTCACACCCACCGCGTATGGTCTGCTGTCGCCGTATGTCAGGGCGCACTGACCGAAACCGTCTATGACCGGATTAAAAGTAAAAAAGCCCCGGTAGCCACGAAAAATCAAACACACATTGCCGGCTGGAGTCGTTTTTATCCGGCGAAAACAGTGATCCACCGCCTTGCCAACCGCAATCCGGACAACACGATTTCGCTGCACGTGTATGGCATCAGCGCAGCACAGGTATCAACCGGAATCAACGTGACTTTTGGCGAAACGCCGAACCCGCCTGCCTACTGAAAGTATCGGCCGACGTCGCCCGTGCGCCGGGCACGGGCAAAACTCACCGGCCGAACAACCCCTTCAGTGCTTTCAGTCCCTCCTGCACCGGATCAACAGCAGGCGCGTTCTGCGCGCCGCCTTCCTGCGCCGATGCGCCCTCGCTGCTGCGGCCACGGGCGCGCGGAGCATCACCACCAATGCCGTCTTCGCCGAGCATGGCGGCTGCCGTGGATTTCAACCGCACCTTGACTGCCCAATCCGGATTCCACGCGATCTTCGGATCCTGAGGCCGCGGCGGATGCGCGAAATTCGCTTCCTCGCCGTAGGCGATGAAGCGCACGAACGCTGATGGCGCCGCTGCGGCAAATTGCGCCGGCACCATGCATTCGGTAGTGGATTCCGGCAGCACTGTTTTCTCACGCACCAGCCGCGCCACTTCCGAAGGCGGCAGCCAGTTCAGCAACAGGTCCCCGAATTCGCGCGTATTACTCGAACTCCAGAACACCACGTCTTCGCTGCCCTCCTTGCTGCCCATGGCCGTCGCGAAATAACCGTGGGCATTGGCGACGCGGTTCCACGAGAGGTTCACGCCGCCACCACCGGACTTGCGCATCGCGAGATTCACCGGCTCCATGAATTCGTACTTCTCAGACAGCGAAAAGCGAATCTCCGGCGAATAGTTACCCTTGACCGCGTGTTCACCCTGCAAACTGGCATCACCGGGCACGCGCGTGCTGTCACGCGCATTGGGCCAATCGCCGTAGGTGCGATTGCGTCCCGGCGCCGGACCGCGCGGCACATTGACGCGCCGTCCGAACAGGCCCTGTGGCATCTGCCCGTCGGCGATCCTCGCAAAGTCGATCACATAGGGCTGGCCGGAACCAGCCTGCTCGCCGCAGCCCCAGAACAGCAGCAGCCGCCCGCGCGGTTTTTCGAAATTCTCCGGCATGCCATCTTCGCGCGGCTCGCGGCGCTGCTGCTGCGGCGTCTCCAACGGCAGCGTTGCGCCCATTTTCAACGCGGCGGGATTCTGGTGTGCCGCCGAGGGCGCGCCCTCTGCGTTGCGCTGCGAGCCGAGTTCCAGACGCATTGAGCGGTTGGGACCGCCATCCATGCCGCCGCCCAGCATCATGCGCCCGATGTCCATGGCGGACATGCTGCCGCCCATGCCCCCCATCGGCAGGCCCGACGCGGTATCAACACTCATCCAGTACGTCGCAATCGGCGGACTGACCTTCTGCTGCTGCTGCGCGTAAGCGGCACTCACGCAGATTGAGAATACGGCTGCAATCATTGCAAATCTCACGGCGGCCTCCGGCTCGGGAAGTGGTAGAGCTGACAGAAAGAAAACGCGTTTAGTATGCCCAAGAACCGGCTGCGCCAGTACTGATTTGAATCAGTGCGCACGTATGGCGATGGCATACGGAGCATGCTAGGCTCGCCCGGAACTTCACCGCGACCAGGGATGATTATATGAATAAAGCATTGTTTTTAATGAGTATTTTAATTTTCTCCGCGGCCGCAACCGCACAGACCTTTCCGACCCGGCCGGTACGCATACTGATCCCCTTCACCGTCGGCAGCGCCGCCGATGTCATCGCGCGCGCGATGGAACCGGCGATGCGCGAAAAGCTCGGCCAGGCCCTGGTCATCGACAACCGCGGCGGCGCCGGCGGCAACATTGCTGCCGAACTGACCGTCAAAAGTCCGCCCGACGGCTACACCCTGCTGATGGGCACCATCGGCACACAGGCGATCAACTACAGCCTGTATTCCAAACTGAGCTATCACCCGCTGAACAGCTTCACCCCAGTGGCGCGCGTCGGCGACAGCCCGAATATCCTGGTGGTTAATCCCAGCGTGCCGGCAAAATCGGTGAAGGAACTGATCGCACTGGCCAAAGCGCGGCCCGGCGTACTGAATTACAGCAGTTCCGGTGCCGGCACTTCAGTGCATCTCTCGGGCGAGCTATTCAACAGCATGGCCGGCGTCAAAACCGTGCACGTACCGTTCAAGGGTGCTTCCGAAGCGCTGACCGCATTGATCTCGGGCCAGACGGACCTGCAGTTCGCCAGCGCATCGTCGGCCATCCCGATGATTAAGGCGAACCGGCTGCGAGCACTGGGCGTAACGTCGCCGAAACGGATTGCGTCATTCCCCGAGCTGCCGACCATTGCCGAATCGGGACTGCCCGGATTTGACGCTGTCGCGTGGTTCGGCATCGTCGGACCGGCCAATCTGCCGGCGCCGGTCGTGTCAACACTCAGCAAAGCCGCGCTCGAAGCGCTGGCACACACGGATGTGAAAAACCGGCTCGCCGCATCCGGCGTCGAAGCCAATCCGGGCACGCCGGAGGAATTCCGCAGACTGATCGAGGCGGAAATTCCGAAATGGGCGAAGGTGGTGAAAGCGTCGGGTGCGAAAGTGGATTGAGCGCTCAGCCGACACGCACGACGATTTTTCCTGTCATCGCGTTGTCTTCCATGCATGCCTTCGCCGCCGGCAGCTCGTCGAAGGTAAACGTGCGGTCGACCAGCGGCACAATGCGGCCGTCCGCAATCGCCGGCAACACATCGCGCGCGAATCCCGCGGTGGATTCGGCCTTGCCGCTGGCCGGCAGCCGCGCATTCGACACGCCGAAGATTTCCAGCCGGCCTGCGTGCACGGCATTCAGATCGATCTCGGCCTTGAATACGTTGTCGACATAACCCACGGTCGCGAGCCGCCCACGGAACGCCAGCGTGCGCAGGCACTCGGCGAACACCGAGCCGCCGACACCGTTGATGACGAGATCGATGCCTTTCCTGTCGGTGGCCTGCATCACCGCCTCATAAAAATCCGGTTTGCGCGTGGCAATGCCGACATCGATACCGATTGTTTTGAGTTTGTCGAGTTTGGCCTGCGAGCCCGAGGTGCCAATCGTGCGCGCACCCAGCATTTTCGCGATCTGGATGCACGCAACACCGGCGCCCGAAGACGCGCCCATTACCAGCATGGTTTCGCCGGCTTTGAGTTTGCCGTAGAGGCAGACCATCTCCCACGCGGTAATGAAGCTGATCGGCACCGCGGCCGCCTGCTCCCATGAAAGCTTCTCGGGCTTCTTCAGCACCTGCGCGAGATCCATCACTGCATATTCAGCGAACCCGCCGCGCACGCGCCCGAACACGGCATCGCCTTTCTTCCATTGTGTACCGC
>JAOUIN010000401.1 GCA_029883965.1 Betaproteobacteria bacterium | reverse complement strand
GCGGCTTTTCTCGCCGGACTGATGTTCTGGGCCGGCGTGCCGTGGGCGCTGAAAATGCCGCTGGGCCATCTGGTCGACCTGATCTGGCGCTGGAAAAGCATCCTGGTGTTCATTGGTGCCGGCATGATCGCCGCCAGCCTCGGCATTATGGTCGGACTGCTGACCGACCGCGAGGCGATGAGCGCGATACTCGCTCCCGGCGCCTGGTACGTCGCGAGCGTATTGCTCGGCGTCATCGGCTACGTACTGCAGGACGTCGTCGCCGACGCGATGACCGTCGAAGCCGTACCGCGTGTCGATGCCGCAGGCCAGCCGATCGATGCCGCAAAGCGCAAGCTGATGAATACCACCATGCAGACGCTGGGGCGCGTCGCCATCATCGGCGGCGGCGTATTCGTAGCACTGATTAATCTCTACCTGTTCAGCGGCGTAAAAACCCTCAGCGAAGACCAGAAAGTCGATATTTACCGGCAGATATACCTGATGGCGATGTTCATCCCGGTAATTTCCGTGACCGGCGTATTCATCGCGATGTGGATCCGGAGACGCGATGCCCGGCGCCTGCGCGCGCAGGGACACAGCGCCGGCGAGATCGACATGCTGCTCAGCGGCAGAACAGCAATTACCACGCCGAACTGGTGGATACTTGGCGGCAGTGCCCTGTTTGCCGCGTTTACGATTGGCATGGGCTTCAGCAACATCCCCTGGAACCAGGAAATCATTTTCGCCGGCTCCTTCAGCATAATCGCCTTCCTGCTGGTGCGGCTGACCCGGGAACTCGAACCCGACATACGTGCGACTCTGCTCGGCACGGTAATCGTCATTTTCGTGTTCCGCGCCATCCCCGGCCCCGGCGAAGGCATTACCTGGTGGTTCATCGACGAACTCAAATTCGACCAGCAGTTCATCTCCGTACTCTCACTGATCGGCGCAGTGCTGACGCTGTTCGGCATGTTCCTGTTCCGCCGCTTCATGGCGGACCACTCGATCGCCTATGTCGTCGGTTTCCTCACCCTGCTGGGCGGATTCCTGTCCCTACCCTATGTCGGCATGTACTACGGTTTGCACCTGTGGACCGCGGCCGCCACCGGCGGCGTCGTCGACGCACGTTTCATCGCACTGGTGAACACGGCGCTGGAATCGCCGCTGGGCCAGATTGCGATGATTCCGATGCTGGCCTGGATCGCCAATTCAGCGCCTGCACATCTCAAGGCCACGTATTTCGCGGTCATGGCCTCATTCACCAATCTGGCATTGTCAGCCTCTGCTCTGGGCACCAAATACCTGAACCAGGCGTACACCATTTCACGCGAAGTAAAGGACAAGTCCGGTGCAGTGACGATTCCCGCCGATTACAGCCAGCTTGGTGAATTGCTGATCGTACAGTTGATCATCGCCGTCGGATTGCCATTTGCCGCAATCCTGCTGATACGCCTGCTAAAATTACGCAGTGCCTGACCGTAAGCAGAGCACCCGAACGAACGCGACCGACACCGCCATGGAACTGCGCGAACTGCCCCGCACCGATCCCGGCACCACGGACCTGATCCTCCGTGCCGTCGCGTTTGCGGCGCACAAGCACCGCGACCAGCGGCGCAAGGACAAGGAAGCGTCTCCCTACATCAACCATCCGATCGAACTGGCCCATGTGTTGTGGGATGAAGGTGAGGTACGCGATCCGCTGGTCATTGCCGCCGCGCTGCTGCACGACACGCTGGAAGACACCGAGACTTCCTGGCAGGAGCTGCGCGGGGAATTCGGCGAGGAAATTGCCGACATCGTACTCGAAGTCACGGACACCCAATGGTTGCGCAAGGAAGTCCGTAAACGACTTCAGGTTGCCAAGGCCAAACATTCCAGCGAGCAGGCGCGTCTGGTCAAGCTGGCCGACAAGATCTGCAATGTACGCGACCTGGCCACCCGCGCGCCCGAGGGCTGGTCGCTCGAGCGCAAGCGCCAGTATTACGATTGGGCCCGCGAAGTGGTCGACCGGCTGCGCGGCACTCATCCCGAACTCGAGCGCCGTTTCGATGAGGTTTATGCGCTGAGGCCGTAGAAATTCCAGATGGTGTACGTCCGTGTGCGATCACCGCAGCATTTATGCGATAGTCCGCAATTCCCCAATCCGTCCGACTGCCGAGCGACCATGAAAATCACTCACGCCAGCACCACCCTCGTTGCCCTGCCCCATGATGAACCGCTGGCCGACGGCCCGACCACGCCCGGCTCAAAA
>JAOUIN010000002.1 GCA_029883965.1 Betaproteobacteria bacterium | reverse complement strand
GAAACATGTACCGCGCAAGCGTTTCGGCCAGAACTTTCTTGTTGATGAAGGCATCATCGCCGGTATCGTTCATGCCGTCGGGCCCCGACCGGACGACACGCTGATTGAAATCGGACCCGGGCTGGGGGCGCTGACCGTGCCGCTGCTCGACCGCGTCAGACAACTGCAGGTCATTGAGATCGACCGCGATCTGATCGCGCGGCTGCGTGAACACCATGCTCCGGACCGGCTGCTGATCCACGAAGGCGACGTGCTCAAATTCGATTTCGCCGCGCTGGGCAGGGATTTGCGCGTCGTGGGCAACCTGCCGTACAACATCTCGACACCATTGCTGTTTCGCTTTGCCGAGTTCGCCGCACACCTGCAAGACGTGCACGTGATGCTGCAGCGTGAAGTGGTGGAGCGCATGGTCGCTGCGCCCGGAGACACGGAATTCAGCCGGCTGTCGGTAATGCTGCAATACCGGTTCGACATGGAATTGCTGCTTGACGTGCCGGCCACTGCGTTCGATCCCGCACCCAGGGTCGAGTCGGCCGTGGTGCGGCTGGTTCCGCTGGCGCCGCTGCCGCATCCGGCTCGCGACGAGGCCCTATTCAGCCGTGTTGTGGCACGCGCATTCTCGCAGCGGCGCAAGACCCTGCGCAATACATTAAAGGGGATGGTTACTGCAGAAGAATTCGTGCGCCTCGGCATCGATCCCGGCGCACGGGCGCAGGAGCTGACGGTAGCGGACTTCGTGCGCATCGCCGATGCCGTGACGGCACCGGATTAAGAATCAGCCCGCCGTTTTCCGCTGGACGAATTCGATCTTGTAACCGTCGGGGTCCTCGACGAATGCGATCACCGTGGTGCCGTGCTTCATCGGCCCGGGTTCGCGTGAAACCTTGCCGCCGCGTTTTTTGACTTCTTCACAGGCCTTGTAGGCATCTTCGACCTCGACCGCGACGTGGCCAAAACCGCTGCCCATGTCGTACGATTTCGTATCCCAGTTGTGCGTCAGCTCCAGCACCGCTGCGCGCGACTCATCGTCATAACCGACGAAGGCATTGGTAAAACGCCCGCTTGGGTACTCCTTCTGGCGCAGCAGGCGCATGCCCAACACCTGCGTATAAAAATCGATCGAGCGTTGCAGGTCTCCTACCCGGATCATCGTATGCAGCAATCTCATGCGCAGCCTCCCTGAGCTCAGATCTGTACCATCTCAAAATCTTCCTTGCGTGCGCCGCATTCCGGACAGGTCCAGTTCATCGGCACGTCTTCCCATTTTGTCCCGGCGGCAAGCCCTTCATCCGGCACACCTGCCGCTTCGTCATAAATGTAACCGCAGATCAGACACATGTACTTCCTGTACTGCCCGGTATCGGTGTTCATCAGCATTTGCCAGAGTTAAATAAGCTACAATTCGTTCCAAATTCCGCGTCATTCTAGCTGATCTCACTCCGTCTCCCAATTCTGATGACCGACGCGCCACCGATTGTGATGGTCTTTGCCGCAACCGACCCTACTGGAGGAGCGGGACTGCAGGCAGACATCATGACGCTCGCCAGCATGGGCTGCCATCCGGTGTCGGTGGTTACAGCCATCACGATTCAGGACACGATGGGGGTCGACGAAGTCCAGCCCGTTGACGGCGAGTGGGTGGCCGACCAGGCCCGCTGCATACTCGAAGACATGCCTGTGGCCGCCTTCAAGATCGGCGTACTGGGCAGCCTTGAAGCCGTAGCTGCCGTGGCGGAAGTCGTATCCGACTATCCGGAAATCCCGCTGATCCTCGACCCGGTACTGGCATCGGGCCGCGGCGATGAACTCGCATCCGAGGAAATGCTCGCCGCCATTCGCGAACTGTTGATCCCGCAGACCACGATAGTCACACCGAACAGCATTGAAGCGCGCCGGCTTGCCGCTGATGACACCGATGACAACGATGCCCCCGACCTGGCGGAGTGCGCAAGCCGCATCCTTGCCTCCGGCTGCGAATACGTGCTGATCACCGGGACGCATGAAAATACCGGCGAAGTCGTCAACACGCTGTACAACAGCGACGGCGTATTGCGCAGCGACACCTGGCCGCGACTGCCCCACACCTATCACGGCTCAGGCTGCACACTGGCCTCGGCACTGGCTGCGACCATTGCCAACGGCGTCGACATGCAGGAAGCAGTGCGCGATGCGCAGGAATACACCTGGCAATCGCTGAAACTGGCGTTCAGGCCGGGCATGGGTCAGCATATACCGGACCGTCTGTTCTGGGCCCGCGACGATGATGACTCAACCGGCGCCGACGACGACGGCGAACCGCAAGCGTGACATCACGGATTGCAGGTCTGTACGCGATCACGCCCGATCTGATCGATACGGAAGACCTGCTGCGCCGGACGCGTGCTGCGCTGGCGGGTGGCGCCCGCATTTTGCAATATCGCAACAAAACCGCAACACCGGAGCTGCGGCTGGCGCAGGCGCGCCGATTGCAGCAGCTCTGCGCGGAGTTCGCGGTGCCCCTGATCATCAACGACTCGGCTAAGCTCGCGCTCGAGGTCGGTGCTGCTGGCGCGCATCTGGGGAGTGACGACGGCGACCTTGCGGCGGCACGCGCTCGGCTGGGGCCGGACAAGCTGCTCGGCGCTTCGTGTTACGACCGCATCGAACTGGCGCAACGCGCGATCGCGGCGGGCGCCGACCACGTGGCATTCGGCAGTTTTTTTGCGTCGGGCGTCAAACCCGATGCCGTGCGCCCGCCCATGGACCTGATCAGTCGGGCAAAGCACGAGCTCGGCGTGCCAACAGTCGCGATCGGCGGCATCACGACAACGAACGCGCCGCAACTGATTGCGGCCGGTATTGACGCGATCGCGGTCATCACGGCACTGTTTGCCGCGCCCGACGTTGAACGCGCCGCACGTGAGTTCCGGATGTTATTCGACCAGCCGCCGTACGGATCCAGCCATGAAGAAAAGTCAAAAGCTCTTTAATCACGCCCAGTTGACCATTCCCGGGGGCGTCAACTCCCCGGTAAGGGCATTCAAATCCGTGGGCGGCACGCCGTTGTTCTTACAGCGCGGTAAAGGCGCCCAGATATGGGATGCCGACGGCAACAGCTATATTGACTATGTCGGTTCCTGGGGTCCGTTGATCTGTGGCCATGCCCATCCTGATGTGGTCAAGGCGGTGCAGCAGGCGGCGATACGCGGATTGTCATTTGGCGCGCCGACCGAAGCGGAGGTCGAAATGGCCGATGTGCTGCGCCAGCTGGTGCCGTCGCTGGAACAGGTGCGGCTGGTGAGCTCGGGCACCGAGGCGACGATGAGCGCAATCCGTCTCGCGCGCGGCTTTACCGGCCGCAGCAAAATCATCAAATTTGAAGGTTGTTACCACGGCCATGCTGATGCGCTGCTGGTCAAGGCGGGCTCCGGTGCGCTGACCTTCGGCCAGCCATCTTCCGCCGGCGTGCCGGCCGAAACTGCCGCACACACAATGGTGCTCGACTACAACAATGAATCCCAGCTTGAAGCCGTCTTTGCCAGCGAAGGCGCCGGGATTGCCGCTGTGATCGTCGAGCCGGTTGCCGGCAACATGAATCTGGTGGCGCCACGACCGGCGTTCCTGGAATTGCTGCGCCGGCTGTGTACGCAACACGGCGCAGTGCTGATTTTCGACGAAGTCATGACCGGTTTTCGGGTCGCCCTGGGCGGCGCCCAGGCCCTCTACGGCATCAAACCCGATCTGACGACGCTGGGGAAGGTCATAGGCGGTGGACTGCCGGTGGGCGCCTTCGGCGGACGCCGCGACATCATGCAATGCCTGGCGCCGGTGGGTTCCGTGTATCAGGCGGGCACGCTGTCGGGGAACCCGGTAGCCGTCGCAGCCGGACTGGCAACGCTCAAACTGATCCAGGCGCCGGGCTTCTACGACCGTCTGGGCGCCACGGCCCACCAGTTATGCAGCGGTTTGACCGAAGCCGCGCAGGCCCGGCGCATCGCTTTTTCGGCACGCAATGTCGGCGGCATGTTCGGCCTGTATTTCCGCGACGCACCGCCCACGTCCTACGCCGAAGTCATGCAATGCGACAAGGAGGCGTTCAACCGGTTTTTCCACGCAATGCTGGCCGAGGGCGTGTATCTGGCGCCCTCCGCGTATGAGGCGGGCTTTGTTTCCGCCGCGCACGGGCCCTCCGAGATTGAACGCACACTTAAAGCCGCAGCACAGGTTTTTGCTGCACTTTGAGGTCTAATTTATATAAATATTGTTTTAAATCAACATGTTATATATTTGTATTTTGCTGCACTATGGTTAGCGTTGCAGCAAATGCCCGCTCAAGCCATCCATGGAAAAAATCCGCCTCTCCAAGCTGATGTCGGAACAGGGCTTGTGCTCGCGGCGCGAGGCCGACAGCTACATTGAGCGCGGCTGGGTGCTGGTCGACGGCGTGCCTGTCACCGAGCTGGGCACGCGCATCCTGCCGACCCAGCGCATCACGCTGGCGCCGGCCGCGCAGGACCGGCAGCAGGCGCGGGTAACGATACTGCTGAACAAGCCCGTGGGTTACGTTTCCGGTCAGCCCGAGAAGAATTATCGTCCTGCGATTACGCTGATTACTGCCGACAACCACTACACCGGCGACCGCAGCAAGTTGCGCTTCGATCCCAGACAGCTGCGCGGTCTCGCACCAGCCGGCCGGCTCGACATCGATTCCACCGGCCTGCTGGTGCTGACCCAGGACGGGCGCATCGCCAAGCAGCTGATCGGTGAAAACTCACGGGTGGAGAAGGAATATCTGGTGCGGGTAACCGGAAAACTGGGCGCAGACGGCCTCGCGCTGCTCAATCACGGCCTGAGCCTGGACGGTGAAGCGCTGCGTCCGGCACAGGTGTCATGGCAGAACCGCGACCAGTTACGCTTCGTGCTGCGCCAGGGAAAAAAGCGTCAGATCCGCCGCATGTGCGAACTGGTCGGGCTGACCGCAGTGGGCTTAAAACGTGTGCGCATCGGCAAGGTCATGCTCAGCGACCTGCCGGACGGCCAGTGGCGCTACCTGCGCGACGACGAAACTTTCGGATAAATCGGCAATCTTCAGCCGGGACGCGCGGTGGTCCTGGTACCGGATCGGGCCGGTGTCGTTGCCCCGCTGCGACGCTTGGTTGCACCCGATGACGCCACCGCGGTGGGCCGGTCATTGACGGCCAGTGCGCTCAAGCGGGTCAGTTCCTCATGCAATGCCGGTGGCCCACCCAGCTTGGCCATGCGCTGCCGGCGCGCGGTGTCGTTCGGCAACGCATGCAATCCGGCCAGATACAGCAGCAGATCTTCGGTCGTGTGGTATTCCTCGCCGCTCAGGCGCGGGAAATCGCGCGGAAATTCCGCATACATCTTCGTCTTGCCCGGATACAGAATCTGCGCGGCGAAACCGAAACAGCTCACGCAAACTTCGCGCGAAACTCCGTTCAGTTCGCAATACGGTACGGCATTGTCGATCCAGGGTTGTACGCGCCGCTGCAGGCCAGCCTGCAGACGCCGGACCGCAGCCTCGTTGCGATACGGACGCAGGCCGTACTGGTGTTGTACTGTAAATGGCCGGCCGTTGGCGTCGTAGCCGCCGTTGGCAATAAATGGTGCCACAGTAACGCCAACGCCAGGAAACGACCAGACGATGCGCTGATCCGGCAATTCGATGCCGACCTGCACTTCCTGATCGCCATTCGGCGCCGTAATCAGCCAGTAATGTACATAGCCCGATTGCCCGGCCCCGGTTCCCGTGACTACCATCGGCGCACGAACCTGCGGTGTGGCGGCAGCGCGCGCCTTGGCACCCCCCGTCTTGGGGGTGGATCTTGCGGCGTCAGCCTGGGACTGCGCCACCAATGGCACACCCATGGCATGGGCGGTAACCGCCACCAACGGCAGCGGCAACAGCAGGATCAGGGAAAGTAAACGTCTGGACATGGTCAACTTGGTCTGGCGGCACGCATGGAAGTTCACCCAGCGGGTGCGCATATTAACGCCACGGACCGCCGTGCGCGTACAACGCATTGAACATTTATTTTTTTGTCGTCGCTTAGCGACGTGCGAGCAATTCAGGCAGGTCGGCAACGCTATCCAACAGGTGAGTATGCGGGTGCGGCTGCATCTGATCGCGGCCATGCGCGCCGGACAACACGCCGATATTCAGCGCGACGCCGGCATGGTACCCGGCCTGCAGATCCAGCACCGTATCGCCGGCATTGGCCACGCGGCGCACATCGGTGACGCCGGTGGCTTCCATGCAACGAAAAATCATGTACGGCGCCGGACGGCCTTGCGCCACCTCATCACCGCAAACGACCGCATCGACCACGCCCTCGCGCCACCGCAGCGCATCGAGCAGCAGATCCGTGGTTTCGCGATCGAATCCGGTATTCAGCGCGATACGGAGGCCGCGGCTGCGCAGGGTATCGATGGTCTCGCGCGCGCGCGGCACCGGCTCGACCGTGCCATGAAACGCCTGTGCCAGATGCTGCACGAACGTCGCGTAGACCTGCTTCGAACGCGCGGCACGCTCGCTGCCTTCCGGGATCAGATTGAGGATCGCCAACCGTTTGGATGCGCCGCGCAGGCTGTTGATGGCCTGCGGGGTCACCGCAATGCCGTGCGCGGCGAGCGCCGACATGAAGGCCTGCGGCACCTGGCCCGCGTCGCGCACCGTAGTGCCGGCCATATCGCACACCACCAGATCGATCTGCCCCGTCAATTCACAGTCTCCGGAATCAACACTACATCAGCTCGATGCCAAAACGCCGCACCAGCAGCGCAAACAAACCGAAACATACCACCGTAATGATCACGCTCGCGAACAACGTCAGCCAGAATCCGAGGCGCGGCAGCAGCGCCGGAAACGCAAGAAACATCGGCAGCGTCGGCACGACATACCAGAACGTGTACCACGCATGATTCGCAATTTTCTCCTGCGGCTGGTTCTCGATAAAAAGCCAGATCAGCGCCAGCAGGGTCACCAGCGGCAGTGCCGCCACAAAAGCGCCGAGCTTGTCGCTGCGCTTCGCGAGTTCCGATACCAGCACCACGATGGCTGCGGTGAGGAAATATTTCGTAATGATCCAGGTCATGGCCGCTCCAGTCGCGGTGAATTGTATCCGCCTTGGGCACAGTCTATCCGCTTGCGTCCACACCTTGTGGCGTTGTCGCGCGACCACGGCTCGCCTACCATTGATGTTCAACCAAGGAGATGTACATGAGCGAACTCTCGGGCAAGGTCGCCGTGGTCACCGGCGCGACGCGCAAACGCGGTCTGGGTCGCGCAATTGCGCTCGCTCTCGCGCGGGCCGGTGCCGATGTCGCCGTCACAGGCCACAGCCGCAACTCCGCCAGCCTGACCACCGATGAGCTGCAGCAGGGCTGGTGCGGGCTGACAGACATGGTTGCGGAAATCCACGCGATGGGGCGACGCGCGCACGGCGTATACCTTGACGTGCGCCGTACTGATGACGTTCAGCGCATGGTCGGCGAAACGGTCGACTGCCTCGGACGCATCGACATCCTCGTCAACAATGCAACCTACCCGCGCGCCGCCGACCGCGTACCGGTACAGGATCTGGATGACGATCTGTGGCGCACCATCATCGACATCAACCTGACCGGCACCATGCTGTGCTCAAAATACGTGTCAAAGCAGATGATCGCGCAGGGCGAGGGCGGCAGCATCGTCAGCATCTCCTCCGGCGCGGCGCTGAAAGCGCCGGCGACATTTTCCGCCTACTCTGCCTCCAAGGCCGGCATGCATGCGCTGATGTCCTCACTCGCCGACGAGCTCGGTGGTCACGGCATCACCGCCAACGTGATCGCACCGGGTTTTCTCGACACCGCGCGCATTGACACACTGCGCGACCCAGAAAAATGGGAGAAACGCCTGTCGACGATTCCAATCAAGCGACCGGGCACAGTGGAAGAGGTCGCGGATCTGGTGCGCTA
Source organism: Betaproteobacteria bacterium (assembly GCA_029883965.1). Classification (GTDB taxonomy): domain Bacteria; phylum Pseudomonadota; class Gammaproteobacteria; order Burkholderiales; family SG8-41. Next base: position 26,606 of record JAOUIN010000002.1, on the reverse strand, counting down.
TTTGTGCGGACCCAGCGCGCGCTGGATCAGCGGTGATGTACTGCTGATGACCGGCGGCGAAGTGCGGCGTGCCGCGCGCTGAAGCAGAGTGCCGGGCACATCAGCGGGCTTACCTAAGCGTCACCGGGATTCGCGGTCAGGCGGCGCGCCGGCGGCGCATTTGTGGCAGACCAGACCGTATCCGAGCATGGATTGCCGGCCGGCCGGCGAGATCACCCACGGCCGGCTGGTCCACGGCGGATCGTGGCGCACATGCTGAAAGTGACTGCAGGCCAACTCGGCCACTCAGTCGCCGGCCTCGTCCCGGTGGAATCCGGTGATCGCCCGAGTGACAGTGGCGGACATCGGGTTTTTCCTACCGGCGGCCAAAGCGGTACGTCATGCGCATCAGCGGGTGTGCTCTAACGCCGCTGCCACGCGGGCACGCAACTGCGGCAACAGTTCCCGCTCAAACCACGGGTTGCGGCGCAGCCACAGGTTGTTGCGCGGGCTCGGGTGCGGCAAATGGTATGCCTGCGCGTACTGTCCGATGACCAGCGTAAGCTGCAGCTTTTTCAGCCGTTGCAGTAACGGCATCCGCCACGCAGATGCGCATTCAGGGCGCGGCGGAAGATCCCCGGATTTGCCTGTACCCGGATAGCAGAATCCCATCGGCAGGATGGCCACGCGCCGCGGATCGTAGAAAACCTCGGGACTCAGCCCCAGCCACTCGCGCAGACGATCGCCGCTGGGATCTGCAAACGGCATGCCGGATTCATGCACCTTGCGCCCTGGCGCCTGCCCGGCGATCAATACCCGCGCTGCCGGATGCAACTGCAGCACCGGCCGCGGCCCCAGCGGAAGATCCGCCGCACAGATGGTGCAGCCGCGCACCTTGCCCAGCAACGCGTCAAACGCCGACATGATTCATGCCTCGATCGCGGCACCGGCCACAGGTCATGCTGCGATGCGCAGGGCCAGATAGGGCGCGAGATTAAAGACAAAAATGCACAGCTTGTAGAACGCCATGGCGGCGTAATGGATGGCGTCGAAATTTTCCGGTGTCAATTTGAACCATTTCCCGTGAAATCCGTACATCCAGTCGCGGGCAAAACGGAACACCAGGAACCACCATATTAGTACCGCATAGTTGATCAGGGCGGACCACCCCAGCACATCGCGAATCAGTTCCATGGTCACGGCTAACTCCCCTGGCAATGTCGACAATCCGGTCGTCAAAATTTCAGATTAATACCGGAACAGCGCCTTGGTCCGATCAAGCGGCGTTAATCACGGTACCGGCAGTAGCTCCGGCCGCATCGCGGAGCGCATCAGAATTCCATGCCGACATTCACTGAATAGAACCGTTGCTTGCCGCCGCCGCCGACGGGCGCGGTGAACTCCTCGCTACGCTTGATGCGCGTCACTGACACGCGCAATGCCTCCCATCGCAGCGAGAAACCCACGGAAAAATCATACACCGTATCGCGGCTTTGCACGCTGGGTCCGTCTTGAAACAGTGAGCCGTCAAGAAAAATGTTATGGCCAATAATGCGCCCGTCAACGCCGGCGAAAACAAACCACTCGTACAGGTTTCGGCCATTCGCCTCGTTTTCCCTGCGTGTGTTTTTCAACATTGCGCCGCCGGGCTCGATGCTGTCGGGTCCAAAACCGGTCATGTTCTGGCCCGCACGCACGATGCCGCCGGCACGGGCCAGCGTCATGATGGTGCCCAGCGTAACGCCGGCATGCGGCACCAGCTGTACACCGGTGCGCTCACCGTACCGTCGCTTGTGCAGGTAGGACAACATGAATCCCGGTTCGGCGCGGATCTGGTTGCCCCAGCCCTGGGGTTCCGGCGCATCGACCAGCTTGTGCCATGCGGTCTGAACCTGCCTGCCCAGAGCGGGCGGGCCGACCATACCGAGATCAAACTCCACGGTATGCAGCCGACCTTCCATGACTCCGGAAGGCCGCTTTTCTTCCTTGACGCTTTGCGCGACCGCCCCCATGTACAGCCATGCCGCCCAAGGTCGGTCATTGGGTTGTGGTGCGGTGACGGAAATATCGCGCGGCGTGTAGATATTCTGACCGAAAAACAAACCAAGGTGGTTGCTGGCGCCATCTGTAATGGCGTCGAGCAGAACGTTGGACGGGCGCGCAAACAGCCCGCCCAGGTTATCCGCCGGGACACCGCCGCCAATCTTGATGCCATTCGTGTAGTACTGGTCAGTGCTGCCGAAGGAATCGTTCTCGATGAAGACCTGGATTTCGCTGCCGCGCAGATCCTGCGACGGGGCCGGTGGCGTTTCGGCGGCAGTCGCAGCGTAGGCCTGTAGTGCCACGACACAGAGGCTGGCCACTACCCAAACCTTTTGATGTAAGCGCCTACAAACTCTCAAGGATTCAATTAAATGATTAAAAATCATGTACTTACAGGGATTGTGCTCCGGGTTTGATTCCCCCGAAAACGGCATCGGCAAACCGCGCGCCCTGCCCTGCGAACCGCTACGCTCAGGCGTCAGTAACGCTCGCGCACGGCCTTGGGCAGCGGTCCGGCCGTACAGGGACCGAAGATGACACGGCTGTTTTGTTCCAGCATGGCACGTTCGCCATCGAGGTACAGCGCGTACGTGCCGTCGCTGTATTTTTCCTGCGCAGCACTGTCGGCGCGAGGCAACACCACCGGCTTGTTGTCGATGAGCACCGCTGCGGCACTGGCATCCCCCGCCCGTTGTATCTGCAGCACCTTGTTGTGGGCGCAGCGATAATCGATGCGGATCGGCAACACGGATTCTTCCACGCCGGCGCCGACGCATCCGGCCAACATCGCAGAAGCAATCGCCGCAACGACGGCGCTGCCGCGGATGGTGCATCGGTCTGGGTTCGAAACATTCATTGACGGGATCCTGCGGCGCACCGCAATTATGAGAGCTATTTGAGCGATCACACCGGAATAGCGCAGACCTCGCCGGTGTTGCCGACAATCAAGCTAGCCGCCACATCCTCCGAAGTCAAGCATCCACACGGTATTTCTTCATTTTGCGCGGATCCAGGGTAAGGCCAATACCGGGGCCCGGCGGCAGCTCGAGCAAACCGTTCCGGATCACCGGATCTTCATTGGCCACATGGTCCCTGGCATCGATGAAACTCGAAAACTCATGCGCGTGTGGTGTGCGATAAGTACCGGCGAAATGCGCGGCAGCGACGCAACCGATCTGCATATCAGCCTGAGTGCCATTGTGCGCCGGCACATAGTACGACTGTGCCAGCGCCAGGATCTGCCTCGATCGCGTATAGCCGGTGCGCGCACATTTGATCACCAACGCACGGATGCCGCCCAGTTTTAACTCATGAAGCACGTCATCCGGGGTCATGCACGAGTCATCGCCCGAAATCGGCACGCGCATACGCTCAGCACAAAAACGCTTGCCCGACCCGTCCCGTGCGGGTATCGGCTCTTCGATCAGCGCCACGTTGACTTCTTCGAAATACGGTGCAGTTTCCAGCAAGTCCTGCGAACTGTACCCCTGGTTGCAGTCGATCGTGATCTCGTGATCATCGCCCACCAGTTCGCGCAATGCGCGCAGCAGAGAAATGTCGCGTTTTTTGTCGACGCCGCATTTGACCTTCCATGCTCTGAAGCCGTAGCGCTTGATCATGCGCTCGGCCTCGGTGAGCATTTCTTTGTTCGAACCCAGCATCAGCCGGCGGTTGACCGGCAGCGCCTTCACTGTGCCGCCCAGCAGATTTGCGCATGGAATACCGAGGTGTTTGGCCTGCGCGTCAAAAATCGCCATGTCGATCGCCGACTTGGCCGCCGGGTTGCCGGCGTACTGGTCAAACACCGCCCACGCCGCCGTCAGGTCGAACACCTCCACTCCTTTCAGCTTTGGTGCGAGATGATCGCGGATGATGGTGATGATCGATTGCTGCGTCTCACCGTAGATTGTCGGCCGCGGCGGTGCATCAGCGATTCCCTGTGTACCGTCAGACAGCGTGACGATGACGATCACGTTGTCGATATTTTTAATTTCCCCCCGGGCCCACTTGATCGGGTGCAGCAGCGGCACAATGACGGGAATCGCCTCGATGGAACGAATGGTGAGTTGGCTATCGGCGGCTTTCATCGGTTTCATCAGTTTAAAAAAATGGAAGAACAGAACCGCCCTGCAAGACCGTCCGGCTTTCTCTGACGGTTTTGCAGAGACTTTCAATAACTCGTCGGCCAGGTGCGCATCAGATGCTCGCCCACGCCGCCACTCGTCCGCATGCGATGGATGTCGAGCATGCGGATCAGCCAGTCGCGGGTATCGCGCGGATCAATTACATCCTGCGCAGTGTAGATCGCGGCCATGTCATAGGGCGAGGTGCCTTTGGCCATCCTGGCCACAGCGTCCTTGAATTTTTCCGGTTCCTTTTCCGGATCGACTCCGAACACGACCTTGGCGCCGAAATCGGGCTTCATGAAGCTAATCTCCGCGGTCAGCCAGCAGGCCAACTCGTCGGAATTGCCGCCGGCACCCATGTTGGTCACAGCGAGACCGTAGCTCTTGCGCACAATCACCGAGATCTTCGGCACGGTGACCAGTGTCATCGCGTTGAGCCAGTTCATGACCTTGCCGGTGACGCCCTTCTGCTCGCCTTCCATGCCGATCAAAAATCCCGGCTGATCCACCAGCAGGGCAATCGGGATATTAAACGAATCGCACAGCACGAAAAACGCCTGCACCTTCTGGCAGGCGTCAGCGTCGATGGCGCCGCCCTTGAACAGCGGATTGTTGGCGATGATGCCTACCGATTTGCCGTCGAGGCGAGCCAATGCGGTTACAACGGTTTTGCCGAAACGTGATTTCATTTCGAACATCGAGCCGCTGTCGACAATGCACTGGATCACCTTGCGCATGTCGTACACCTGGTTGGTCGACTCCGGAATCAGCTTCATCACATCGCGGATCGCGTCATCCGAACCCGCCGGCACCGGATACTCGGGCGGCGGCTCCATGTTGTTCGACGGCAGGTACGACAGGAACTGCTTGATTGCGTCTATGGCCTGCTCGTCGGTGTCGACCACCTGGTCGACGATGCCGCTGACTTCGGAGTGCACGCGCCAGCCACCCAGTGCCTCCCCGTCGACCTGCTTGCCGGTGGCCATCGAAATCAGCCGCGGACTGGACACCGCCATGATCGCGCCCTTGCGCATCACGCAGAAATCCGACATCGAGCCGTACCAGGCCGATGAGCCGTAGCAGTGGCCGAGCACGCCTGCCGCCCACGGCACTTCGCGCAGGCGCTGGTACTCGTACGGATCGTCCTTGGAACCAATGGAGCCGGCACCCATCACATCGGGCATGCGCGCACCGGTGGATTCACCGAGAAACACCAGCGGGATGCCGCGCTTCTTCGCGACCCCCTTCATGTGTTTCAGTTTCTTGATGTTGATCTGCGCACTCGATGCGCCCTTGACGGTGAAATCATTGGACACCACGGCCGCTTCGCGTCCGGCGATGCGGCCATAACCGGCGATCTTGCCGTCGGCCGGCGTCGTCTCTTTGTCTTCCGGACGGCTGGAAACTGCGTGGAGCCCGGACTCGACGAATGAGCCTGCATCGAACAGACGGGCAACGCGTTCACGCGCGTTAAGCAGGCCCTGGGCTTTGCGCTCCGCCAGTTTGGTGTCGCCACCCATAGCCAGCGCCTTGCGCCGGCGGTCGTCAAGTTCCCTGATCAGGGCTTCAAAGGCCATGAAGTGTCGCCTAGAGTTTGATGCCGAGTTCGCGTATCAGCCGGCCCCATTTCGCCATGCCCTCGCGAATCGATTTAGCTATGTCTTCCGGCGTTCCGCCAGCCGGCTCCAGGCCTTCGGCCGCATAGGCTGCTTTGATGTCGGCGGAAGAGAAGGCGCGGTTTACTTCCTGATTCAGCCGGGTAATAACCGGCTTGGGTGTGCCGGCCGGCGCGAGTATGCCGAACCAGCTCGCCGCCGAATAATCGGGCAGGCCCGCCTGCATGACCGTGGGCACGTCCGGGAACAGCAGCGAACGTTTGGTCCCGGTCACGGCCAGCGCCCGCAGGCGTCCGTTGTTCAGATGGGTTCGAGCGCTGGGAAACGGTGCGAACATGACCTGCACGTGACCGCCGACCACATCGTTTATCGCCGGTCCGGCACCTTTGTACGGGACATGTGCCATCTGGATCTTCGCGATGGACTTGAGCTGTTCGGCGAAAAGATGATTCCAGGTGCCGTTGCCGGCAGATGCGTAATTGAGTTTGCCGGGATTCGATTTGGCGTAGTCGACAAACTCCTTGAAACTTTTCACCGGCACCGACGGGTGCACCACGATCAGTCCGGCCGGCTCCGACACCAGGATCACCGGCGCAAGGTCCTTCACCGGATCGTACGGCAGGTTCTTGTACAAATTGGGCCCGACGAGGATGTTGCCGAACGACGCGAGGACAATGGTGTAGCCGTCCGGTGAGGATCTCGCCGCAGTCTCGACGCCGATGGTCCCGCCTGCGCCGGGACGATTGTCGACAATGACCTGCTGACCCAGCGCTTCGGTCAGTTTCTGGCCGATCAGTCGCGCCTGCACATCGGTGTTGCCGCCGGGTGCAAACGGCACGATGAACCGTATGGGTTTGGTCGGATAAGCCTGGGCACTGGCCGACAACGGAAGGCCCAGCAGCAGTGCGACAAGCAATAGTTTACGGATCATGGTTGTTCCTCCTGCAGGTTGGCTGGCCCGCACGGCAGCGGGAAGTCTGGTTGCGCCCGCCCGGCCCCCGGGCAGGCGCCAAATGCCTTGCTCAATAACTCGTGGGCCAGTTGCGCAACAGGTGGTCACCGACGCCGTTTTTCATGCCTTTGCGGTGTACTTCGAGCGATCGGATCAGCCAAGCGCGAGTGTCGCGCGGGTCGAGCACATGCTGCGCTTCGTACAGTTCGGCGAGACCCCACGCCGAGGTGTCGCGCTCGACTTCGGCTTTCAGTTTGGCGAATTTCTCTGGATCATCCGATTGCTTGATGCCGTGCAGCACATTGACCGATACTGCGGCGTCCATGAAGCCCAGATCCGCGGTCGGCCACACCGCCACTTCATCGGCACCCTTGCCGCCGGCCATGTTGATGTAGGCCTGGCCGTAGTCCTTGCGCATGATGACCGTGAGTTTGGGTACAGTGACCTGACTCAGCGCGTTCATCCAGTTGATGACCTTGCCCGGCATGCCGCGGATTTCACCTTCGACTCCGATCAGGAAACCGGGCACATCGACCAGGAAAATCAGCGGTACATTGAACGAATCGCACAGCACCATGAAACTGATGACCTTTTGCACAGCATCGGCGTCGAGTGCGCCGCCCTTGTACATCGGATTGTTGGCAATGAAGCCGACGCTTTTACCGTCGAGGCGGCCGAGTACAGTGGCGATGGATTTGCCGAAGCGTTCTTTCAGTTCGAAGCTGGAGTCCCTGTCGGCAATCGCGGCGATGATCTTGCGCACGTCGTACACCTTGGTGCGCGATTCGGGCAGGATGTCGAAAATATTCCTGCAAGCTTCGTCGGATCCGGCCGGAACCCCGGCTTCGGGCGGTGCCTGCATGTAGTGGCTGGGCAGGTACGAAAGAAATTTCTTGATCGCATCCATCGCCTGCTGGTCCGTGTCGACCGCCATGTCAGCAAGCCCCGACACACCGGTCAGCAGCTTCCAGCCACCGAGGTCTTCGGCCTCGATCGGCTTGTTGATCGCGATCGAGGTCACGTTGGGGCTGGCTATGGCCATAATCGCGCCCTTGCGCATCACAACAAAGTCCGACATCGCCGAGTACCAGGTCGATGAACCGTAACACTGTCCCAACAGCGCGGAACACCACGGCGATTCGCGCAGCCGCTGGTATTCGTTCGGATCCTGCGCAATGATCGCCCGGCCAGCCGAGCCCATGCGGTCCGGCATGCGCGCGCCCGAGGATTCCCCCAGCATCACCAGCGGCATGCCGCGTTTCGCCGCCACCTGCTTCACATGCTTGATCTTTTTCATGTTGATTACCGCGCTTGATGCGCCGAGCACGGTGAAATCGTTCGACACCAGCGCAATGTCGCGGCCGGCAATGCGTGCGAATCCGGCGACTTTGCCGTCTGCCGGGGTCTTGTGTTTGACCTCGGGCCGGTTGCTGCGGGCAAACCGGCCCGACTCCAGGAACGACCCCGGATCGATCAGGTAATCGATGCGCTCGCGAGCATTGAGATGGCCTTCGGCTTTGCGTTTGGCGAGCTTTTCGGGTCCGCCCATGGCCAGCACCTCGTCGGTGCGATGCTTGAAATCTTCAATCAGTTTTTCGAACGGCACGACGGATTCCCCTTGTTTCACAACAGATTTAACGCATTTTTCAGGTGTCGGAGCATACCGCCCACCTCTATTGTCGTCAACAAGATTGTCGACAATCTGACAAAAATGGTTGGATCAGGACCCACGTCAGGGTCAATTACCCTTCAGCAAATGCCGGGCAATCACCAGCTGCTGAATCTGGCTGGTGCCTTCAAACAGACGGAACAGGCGGACATCACGATACAGACGCTCGACCGCCGAATCCTGCATATAGCCGGCACCGCCGTGAATCTGCACCGCACGGTCGGCGACGCGACCGACCATTTCCGAGGCAAAAAGCTTTGCGCACGACGCCTCGAGCGTGATGGCCTCGCCGCCATCACGCTTGCGTGCGGCTTCGAGTACCATGCTGCGCGCTGCAAAAATCTCAGCTTTGGAATCAGCCAGCATGGCCTGAATCAGCTGAAATTCGGCGATCGGTTGGCCGAACTGCTTGCGCTCACGCGCGTACGCCAGCGCTTCATCGAGCAGACGCCCGGCCGCCCCGACACAAACCGCAGCAATATTGAGGCGCGCCTTATCCAGCACTTTCATGGCTGTCTTGAAGCCCATGCCTTCTTTGCCGCCGATAATGTTGGCGGCCGGCACGCGCACGTTATCAAAAACGACGTCGGCGGTATGTGAGCCGCTCTGGCCCATTTTGCGATCGGGCTTGCCGACAGTCAGGCCCTGGGTATTACGATCAACGAGGAATGCCGAAACGCCTTTGGCATCTTTAGAATCAAGATCCGTGCGCGCCATTACCGTAAACACCCCCGCCTGAGGGGCATTGGTGATGTAGCGTTTGGCCCCGTTCAATACATATTGATCCCCATCGCGCCGCGCGGTCGTTCGCAGCGCGCCGGCGTCGGACCCGGCTTCGGGCTCGGTCAGCGCAAATGAGCCGGTGATTTCCCCCGAGGCCAGCCGCGGCAGATATTTGCTTTTCTGTTCCTCCGTGCCGTCGATGACAATGCCCTGCGCACCAATACCGGTATTGGTGCCGATGCGCGAGCGAAATACCGGTGAGGCCCGGCACAATGCCATCGAAGTCAGCACTTCCTCTTCGCTGGTCAGACCCAGTCCGCCGTATTTCTCCGGAATGGTCAGCCCGAACAGTCCCATGTTGCGCATTTCGGCGAGGATGTCCGCGGGTATGGCGTCAGCTGCCGTGACCTCGGCTTCCCGCGGGATCAGTTTGTCGCGGACGAAGCGCTCAACGGTGTCGAGCAGCAGACTGAAAGATTCCGGATCGCGGATCATTTAAAAGTCTTGTAGCGAACGGTTATCAGAGTTTGATGTTGGCCTGCTGGATCACCTTGCGCCATTTGGCCTGCTCATTGCGGATGAAGGCGGCGAATTCCTCCGGCGTACTGCCGACCGGAGTCGCGCCAAGGGCGGACAGACGTTCGTTCACTTCTGGAAGTTTCAAAATGCGGGCGGTTTCTCCCGACAGTTTCTGCACAATGGCTTTGGGCGTGCCGGCCGGCGCCAGCAGGCCGAACCACGAACCGGCTTCATAGCCGGCAACACCGGCTTCCTGCATCGTGGGCAGATTAGGCGCAGCAGCCGACCGCTTTGCGGTGGTGACTGCGAGTCCGCGGATCTTGCCGGCCTGCACATGCGGCAGATAAGGAGGCAGGTTATCGATGACAACCTGGATCTGGCCTCCCGCCAGATCAGCCAGCGTCGGCGCACTGCCCTTGTACGGGACATGGGTCATTTTTACGCCGGATATGCCCTTGAACAGCTCCGCGCACAAATGTCCCGTGCTGCCGAGCCCCGGCGACCCGTGATTGAGTTTGCCCGGGTTGGCGTTGCCGTAAGCGATCAGTTCCTTGACGCTTTTCACCGGCAAGGAATTGTTGACCACCAGGATATTGGGCACCTGCGCCACCAGACTGATTGGGGCGAAATTTTTTACCGCGTCCCACTTCAGCGTTGGATACAACGTGTTGTTGATGCTGTGGGTCGCTGCAGTGCCCATCACGATGGTATAGCCGTCGGGCGTGGCATTGGCTGTCAACTCGGTGCCGATATTGCCGTTGGCACCGGGCCGGTTGTCGACGATCACGGTCTGACCCCAGGCCTCGGTCATTTTCTGACCGACCGCACGCGCCAGTATGTCGGTAGTGCCCGCAGGCGTGTAAGCGACAATGATGCGTATGGGTCTGGTTGGATAATTCTGCGCGAAAGCGGTGCCGGCAACCGCGGACAAAACCAGAAACAAAACGGCGTTACGTAATGCCTGCATCATCATCTCCCTGTAGTGGTCACTCGCTTTTGACCCCGGCCGCCTTGATTACCCTGGCGCATTTGTCGATTTCTGACCGAATACAGGCAGCATACTGCTCCGGCGAAGACGCCGCGCAGCAATTTGTTGTTCCTCGTTCAGGCGTCCAAAATGCACCCGTATCTATTTGATTTTATTTATTTTTTCGCCGCGGCCTTTGCCTTGGTTTTCTTACGCGCTTTTGCGGCGGGGCCAAATCCTTTTTCATAGTGCGGGCCGGCCATGGTGCCGTCTACTGCCATGCCGATGATGCCCTGCGACAGATCCTTGACCGCCAGGAAAATGACGTCCTTGTCTTTGGTCGACGCGACCAGATTATGCGGTGCATTCGCCGGGATATAGACCAGCGTACCAGCGGGAGCCACAACCCGCTTGCCGTTGACCGAACCGACCAGCGTGCCCTGCAATACATAGTTCAATTGCTCGTTGTTGTGCTTGTGCATGCGCGAGCCGGTGCCGCGTGGTTTGTGGATGTAGCCCACCAGAATACGCGCGCCTTCGACGACACCGCCGTGCGATGTCGAGTAGCCGGTGCCCGCCGGGACTTTCTTCAGCTTGTCCATGCGGAAATGGTACTTGCCGTTGCCGGCGCGCACAGCGCCTGCGGTCTTGGTTTTGGCAACTCTCTTTTTTGCTGCGGCCATGCTCAACCTCCTAGGTTAATTGCTGCTTCTACTCGCGTTACAGGTAGTCGATTTTTTTCCAGTCGCGCGGCGTCACACTGACGACATTCTTGTCATGTCCCGGCCGGCGGTCGGCGTAAATGCGGCCCTCCTTCATGACCATCTGGATGTTCTTTTTCTCCTGGAACACCCGGATGTCTTTCAGCGGATCGCCCTTGACCGCAATGATATCTGCAAACTTTCCAGCCTCGACCGTGCCCAGCTCCTTGTCGAGTTTGATGGCGCGCGCAGCGTTCTTTGTCGCCGACAGAATGGCTTCCATGGGCGTCATACCGAGCTTGACGTAGATTTCCATCTCGCGGGCATTGGTGCCCATTTCCGGATCGAAGCCCATGTCGGTGCCCAGTGCAATGTTGACGCCGGCCTTGTGCATTTTCTGGAAGGTCTCGAAACAATAGGGCTGCAGGGCCTTCATCTTGTTCAACACAAACTGGGACGTGCCCTGATCCTTGCGCGTGCCGATGGCATGGTCGGTCCGGTGCAACAGCGTGGGCGTCATCCAGGTGCCGGCCTCGGCAATCATGTCTATGGTTTCATCTTCATGAAACACCATGTGTTCGATGGTGTCCGCCCCGGCCGCGAGTGCCATGCGCTGGCCGGCAGGCGTAAAGCAGTGCACTGCGGCGATCTTGTGGAAAGCGTGTGCTTCGTCGACGATCGCGTCCATTTCCTCCTGCGTCATATTGCGGATGTCGGGCTCTTCCTTGTCGGTGCCGCCGCCACCGGTGGCGCAGGTCTTGACAATGTCGCAGCCCGCCAGCAGGTTGGTGCGCGCGAGTTTGCGTAATTCCCACGGGCCATCGGCCGTCTGGAATCCAAAACGCTGCGCGGCACGCGGCTGGATCAGGTCGAGATGCGAACCGGTAATCGTCGTGAATCCACCGATCAGCATGCGCGGACCTTCGATGACGCCGGCGTTGATCGAGTCGCGGATTGCGCACAGATGCGCGGTGAGCAGCCCGCGGCTGGAATTGAGCCCGAGGTCGCGCAGAGTCGTGAATCCCATGTCGAAACACAGCTGTGCATGGAACAGTCCGTACATCTGCTGCAGTTCCGGTGTGATCTCCCATTGGGCGACCCGATAATTGTGGAAGGTCAGGCAGTTGAACATCATCGTATGCAGATGCACGTCCATCAGCCCAGGCAACAGCGTCGCCGAACCGCAATCGATGATTTCGGCCTTGGCGGGAATTTTGACTTTGCCCTTGGCGCCAACCTCTTTAATGCGACGGCCTTCAAGGACGATGACCGGGTCTTTGACCGGCTTGCCGCCGTTGCCGTCGATCAGTGTGCCGCCTTTGAGTACGCGAACCGGCCCCTTGGCCTCTGGGGGTTTGAAATCAAACATGCGTAAAACTCCTCGGAGAGATCTCGTGCCGCGAATGCGGCATCTGAATCTTCTGGTCGGTTGAAATGTAAGCGTTTGCAGCTAAGCTGAAACTAAATAATCACCCTCGGCTTGTCAAGCCGGGTCATCAAAAACGTCAGTGCATTTTTTCCATCGCGGCAAGGAAGCGCGCGTAGGCCTGGGGATCCGGCTTGGGCGTACCTGTTTCTGCAGGCAATGTGGACTTCCAGCGTAATACATCCAGCGTCGCTTCAATGTCGGCGCGACTCATGCCGCGCGCGATGAACACCAGGCGCGAACGGCGGTCATCATCGGGCCAGCGTTCGAGTACAAGCGGCTCGTGAATCAGCGTTTGCACGGCATGCACGACGACCGGATCACCTTCGACATTGAGCAGACCTTTGACGCGCAGCAGATTGGCGCCGCGCAACGAGGCCAGCGCAATCAGCCACGAAGTCAGCCCTGCCGAAGTAACGGGGTCGTCAAGATGAATACAGTAAGACTGAACGCGATCATCATGCTGCCCAGTGTGCGCGTTCGTACTCCGGTTTTGCCGGGCCTCAACCCGCACATATTCAGTCTCGCGCAGCCATCCCGCGACTTCCGTTTTACGCGCCGACGCGTCGATATTGGCTCCGAACAGCAGCGCTGGCGCAATATCGCCATGCGTGGCCGCCAGCACCCGCGCCCCGGGATTGAACTCCGCCAGTCGCGCCATCAGTGCCTGCATTTCGGCCGGCGCGGTCAGATCGGTTTTGGTCACCAGCAGACGATCGGCAATGGCCGCCTGCTTGCGCGATTCAGGCTGCGCATCCAGTTGCGCAAGCCCGTTGACACCATCGACCAGCGTGATCACGCTGTCCAGACGGTACTTCGGCGCCAGCCGCTCATCGGTCACCACGGTTTGCACGATAGGCACCGGATCCGCCAGCCCGGTCGTTTCAATAAGCACGCGGTCGAATGCCGGAACTTCACCTTTCTGGCGTTGCCCGTCGAGATCACGCAAGGTATTGACCAGATCGCCACGCAACGTACAGCAGATACAGCCGCTGGCCAGCAGCACCGTGTTTTCATTGGGGGTCGCGATCAGCAGATGGTCGAGCCCGATTTCGCCGAACTCGTTGATGATCACCGCCGCGCCCGCCATCCCCGGATCCTGCAACAGCCGGTTGAGCAACGTCGTTTTTCCGCTGCCGAGAAAACCAGTGATGACGCTGACGGGTATGCGACGTTCAGCAACCATATCGATCAAAACCAACCCTCCGCGAAGATCCTGGTTTCGGCGCAGGCGAACCGGTGCAAGCAGGTTATGTCGCTGCCAAAACCGGCGACGAGAGATACCGGCAGTCGCCCGGCTGGAGTAAGCACTAATATACCATACAACTAATTGATTTTATTGATATTTTATGCGGCCTTGGCCCGGTCTTCCTGATCTGCCGTATAACGGCCCAGGCTCGCCAGTCCGTTCATTTTGGCGCGATGCGCCAGTGCTGCCTGTGCTGCCGCGACGTTCCCCGGCGCGCCTTTCCACGCTTTCAGCGCTGCCTGTTGCAGCGCACGACCGTACGAAAACGACAGCGGCCACGGGAGGTCGCCCTTGAATTGCACGTTCATCGAATTGAGATGGGCAGTCGCGACTTCATCGCTTTGTCCGCCCGACAGAAACACAATACCGGCAACAGCCGCGGGCACGGTGCGCTTCAATGTACGCACGGTGCGTGCAGCCACTTCGTCCACCGGCGCCTGTTTCACACACTTCTTGCCGGAAATGACCATCGACGGCTTCAGCACCGAATGCTCCAGTACCACGCGATGCAGGTAAAGCGCTTCATACACCGCATTGAGCGTCCATTCGGTGACTTCCTCGCAGCGCTCGATGCTGTGATCGCCGTCCATCAGCACTTCGGGCTCGACTATGGGCACCAGGCCCGCTTCCTGGCAGATCGCGGCATATCGCGCCAGTGCGTGGGCATTGGCGGCAATGCTGGTCGAGCTCGGCATGTCACGACCGATATCGATGACCGCGCGCCACTTGGCGAACTTGGCACCGAGCTTGACATACTCGGCACAGCGCTTGGGCAGGTTGTCCAGGCCTTCGGTAATTTTCTCGCCCGGGCACATCGGCAGATCCTTGGCGCCGGTGTCGACCTTGATGCCCGGAAGGATGCCGTTCTTGGCCAGCGCATCAACGAAAGCAGCCCCGCCGGCGGATTTCTGACGCAATGTTTCGTCATACAGAATCACGCCACTGATATGGTCACCCAGCGCGCGCGTTGAAAACAGCATATCGCGGTAGGCGCGGCGGTTTTCCTCGGTGTTCTCGACGTTGATGCCGTCGAAACGCTTGCCTATGGTGCCGGTACTTTCGTCCGCGGCGAGTATGCCCTTGCCCGGGGCAACCATGGCACGCGCGATTGCGGCAAGATCATTTGCTGACATATGAATACTCCTGCTGGTTTGATATCTGAATTCGGCGGTGAAACGCCGCTACATTTTACACGCGGGAATCAGTTTTTCCGGTGCTCGCCAACCTTGACGATCTTCATCGTGTTGGTGCCGCCGGCGCGGCCGAAAGGCTCGCCGATGGTCAGCACGATGAGGTCGCCATGTTGCACCACGCCGCGTTTGAGCAGTTCATCCTCGGCCATTTGCAGCGCTCTTTCCGGATTGCGCGCGCCCTTGAATTTGACAGGATGCACGCCGCGAAACAGTGTCACCCGGCGGCGAGTCTCGATGACCGAACTCATGGCGTAAATCGGCACAGCCGTGGACATGCGCGACATCAGCAGCGCAGTGCGCCCGCTTTGCGTCAGCGCAGCAACAGCTTTGATAGCAAGGCCTGCAGATGTGAATGCGGTTGCCCGGGCGATGGCCTGTTCGACATCCGCCTGGCCCATGCCGCTACGGCGCTCGTTCTGCGGCATGTCTTCCTTCTCAGCCTCGACACAGACGCGCACCATAGCCGCAATGGTTTCCGCCGGGTACTGGCCTGCCGCCGTCTCCGCCGACAGCATCACCGCATCCGTGCCATCGAGCACAGCGTTGGCCACATCCGAAACTTCGGCACGCGTCGGAATCGGACTCGAGATCATTGATTCCATCATCTGCGTGGCGGTTATCGTCAGCTTCTGCTTCTCGCGTGCCATGCGGATCATTTTTTTCTGCAGCGCCGGCACCACCGCATCACCGACCTCCACGGCAAGATCACCGCGCGCCACCATGATGGCATCAGAGGCGTCGAGTATTTCTTCCAGTGCGGGTATCGCTTCGGCGCGCTCGATTTTCGACACGATCAGGCCGTGGCCGCCGGCCTTGGTCAACAGATCCCGGGCCCATTTGACGTCGGCGCCGGAGCGTGGAAATGACACGCCGAGAAAATCAGCGCGGAGTTCTGCGGCAAGTTTAATGTCCTGTTTGTCCTTCTCGGTCAGCGCTGGCGCGGTCAGACCACCACCTTTACGGTTGATGCCCTTGTTGTTCGACAGCAACCCGCCCTGTTCAACCGCTGTCGTAATCCGCGCGCCGCGAACCGCGACCACACCGAGCACGATGCGACCGTCGTCGAGCAGCAGCGTATCGCCGGGCCGCACGTCATTCGGCAGATTCTTGTAGTCGAGTCCGACCACGTCCTGATCGCCCAGCTTGCAGTCGGCATCGAGCACGAACTTCGCGCCCGGCACCAGCGTGATTTTGCCGTCCTTGAACTTGCCGATGCGGATCTTCGGTCCCTGCAGATCAACCAGCACCCCGACTGCCCGCCCGGCCTTGCGCGCCAGCCGGCGCACAAGTTCGACCCGGGCGCGGTGCTCATCCGGTGTGCCGTGGGAAAAATTGATGCGCACGACATCAAGGCCGGCATTGATCATTCGCGTCAGCGTTTTAGCATCGCTGGACGCGGGGCCCAGCGTGGCCACGACCTTGGTTCTGCGTATCATGCGGATCCCATCCTAAAATACTTTGCGAGCATTACGCGCGACTAGTACCGGCTATTTTGCCCGTTCTTCGAGCACTGCAACGGCCGGCAACGTCCGTCCTTCGAGAAACTCGAGAAACGCACCGCCGCCCGTGGAAATATAGGACACCTTGTCAGCAATGCCGAATTTCGCCACCGCTGCCAGCGTGTCGCCGCCGCCCGCGATGGAAAAAGCGCTTGACGCCGCAATTGCCTCGGCAATGACCCGGGTGCCATTGGCAAACTGGTCGTATTCGAACACACCAACCGGTCCGTTCCAGACAATGGTGCCGGCCTTGGCAATCAGACCGGCGAACGTGTGCGCGGTTTTTTCGCCGACATCGAGTATCAGATCGTCGGGTCGCACTGCATCCGCTGCGACCGGATTGGCACGCGCCAACGCCGAGAGTTCGTCGGCAACCACCACATCGACCGGCAATGGCACCTGCGCGCCTCGCGCCTTCATGATGTCAACAATCGCCCGGGCCTCACCGATGAGATCGGGTTCCGCCAGAGACTTGCCGATGCGCATGCCGGACGCCAGCATGAAAGTGTTGGCAATACCGCCACCGACGATCAGCTGATCGACTTTGGTCGCCAGCGATTTAAGGATGGTCAGCTTGGTCGATACCTTGGAGCCGGCGACTATGGCCAACAACGGCTGCGCCGGCTTATCAAGCGCCTTACCCAACGCATCGAGCTCGGCTGCCATCAGCGGTCCGGCACACGCGACAGGAGCAAATTTTGCTATCCCGTGGGTCGTGGCTTCGGCGCGGTGCGCTGTACCGAATGCATCATTGACATAAACATCGCATAACGCCGCCATCTTGCGCGCGAGGGCCTCATCGTTTTTCTTCTCACCCTTGTTGCCACGGCAATTTTCCAGCAATACGACTTCACCGGGCTTGACCTCGAATTTTTCATCTACCCAGTTCTGCACCAGGCGCACCGGCCGACCCAATACCTCGGACAGACGCCGCGCGACCGGCGCCAGCGTGTCGCCCGGCTGCAGCGCGCCTTCCGCCGGGCGGCCGAGATGCGAGGTCACCATGACTGCGGCGCCGGACTGCAGCGCATATTGGATTCCGGGCAGGGTCGCGCGGATGCGCGTGTCCTCGGTGATATTGCCCGCGGCATCCTGCGGTACGTTGAGGTCTGCCCGGATAAACACCCGCTTGCCGGCCAGCGGCAGATCTGTCAATCGAAGAAACTTCAAGTCAACACCTTTTTTGCCGCACGGCTCACAGAGGACACTGTGAAAGTCTGGAACCCTGTGAAGTTCCCTGTGTTCTCAGCGTCCTCTGGACGCCTGCTTTTCGTTCTTTACTTCGCAACCACGCGCACCATTTCCAGCACTTTACTTGAGTAACCCCATTCATTGTCGTACCACGACACGACTTTCACAAACGTGGGATCCAGCGCGATGCCGGCTTCGGCGTCGAACACCGAGGTGCAAGTTTCGTCTCGGAAATCCGTCGACACCACCTTGTCTTCGGTATAACCCAGCACACCCTTCATCGCGCCGGCCGACTGCGACTTCATTTCGGCGCAGATTTCGGCATAGGTCGCGGGTTTGTTGAGTTCGACCGTCAGGTCAACCACCGACACGTCCGAAGTCGGTACGCGGAACGCCATGCCCGTGAGTTTCTTGTTCAATTCCGGAATCACCACGCCGACGGCCTTGGCCGCGCCGGTGGAGGAGGGAATGATGTTCTCGAGTATGCCGCGACCGCCCCGCCAATCCTTGTTCGACGGCCCATCGACAGTCTTCTGCGTCGCCGTCGCCGCATGCACGGTGGTCATCAGGCCGCGTTTGATGCCCCATTTGTCGTTCAGCACCTTGGCCACCGGCGCCAGGCAATTGGTCGTGCACGATGCGTTCGAGATGATCGCCTGTCCGGCGTAGGTCTTGTCATTGACGCCGTAGACAAACATCGGGGTGTCATCCTTGGACGGCGCGGACATGATCACTTTCTTCGCGCCGGCCGTGAGGTGCTTCTGTGCGCTGGCCTTGTCCAGGAACAGGCCGGTGGACTCGATCACCACGTCAGCGCCGATTTCATTCCATTTCAGCTCAGCTGGATCCTTGACTGCAGTCAGGCGAATTTTCTTGCCGTTGACGACCAGCGTGTTGCCCGAGACGGAGATGTCGCCCTTGAAGCGGCCATGCACGGAATCGTGGCGCAGCATGTACGCCAGATAGTCCGGCTCAAGCAGATCGTTGATGCCGACCACTTCAATGTCGGGAAAATCCTGCACCGCCGCCCGGAACACCATCCGGCCGATGCGGCCGAATCCGTTGATGCCTACCTTGATTGCCATGACGCCCCCAGAATATTGTGTTAA
This sequence comes from Betaproteobacteria bacterium, assembly GCA_029883965.1. Taxonomy (GTDB): domain Bacteria; phylum Pseudomonadota; class Gammaproteobacteria; order Burkholderiales; family SG8-41. Next base: position 7,644 of record JAOUIN010000002.1, on the reverse strand, counting down.
AAAAATCTACCGATACCTTACGCCACCACACTCCGCACCGCCGCCGAGACATGGTCACCGGTGATGCCGAAAAACTTGAACAGTTCGCCCGCAGGCGCGGATTCACCATAGCGATCGATGCCGATGACCGCACCCTCGAGTCCGACATACTTGCGCCAGTAATCCGTGACGCCCGCCTCGACCGCAACACGCGGCACGCCGCGCGGCAGCACCATGTCACGCCAGGCCGCATCCTGCCGGTCGAAGACTTCCGTGCAGGGCATCGAAACTACCCTCACAGCAATGTTCTCCGCAGCCAGCGTTTTTTGTGCGGCGAGCGCCACGGCGACTTCCGAGCCGGTGGCAATGATCACCGCGCGTGGCACGCCGCCCGCGGACTCCGCGAGGACATAACCTCCCCGCGCTATCGCGGCAAGCTGCTCGGCGCTGCGTTGCTGGAACGGCAACGCGTCCCGTGACAACAGCAGACTGGACGGTCCTTCACGATGTTCGATCGCGTGTGCCCAGGCCGCCGCAACCTCAACCGTATCGCAGGGCCGCCACACATTCATGTTCGGCATCAGCCGCAGCGACGCGGCATGTTCCACCGGCTGGTGGGTAGGACCGTCCTGCCCGAGACCGATCGAATCATGGGTAAACACACAGACAACACGCTGCTTCATCAACGCTGCCATGCGCAGCGCATTGCGCGCGTAGTCCGAGAACACGAGAAAAGTGGCGTGATAGGGAATCAGTCCGCCGTGCAGGGCAATGCCGTTGCAGATCGCGGCCATGCCGAATTCACGTACACCGAAATAAATGTAATTGCCGCCGTTGGCTGCACTCACGCCTTTTGAGCCGGACCACAATGTCAGATTGGAGCCGGCCAGGTCCGCCGAACCGCCGATCAGCTCAGGCAACGCCGGCGCCAGACCTTCGATTGCGTTCTGCGAAGCTTTGCGCGTGGCTATCGTTTCAGCTTTCTGCACGGTCTGCGCAATAAACGCATCACGGTGCCCCGCCCAGTTCTCCGGCAAGCTGCCGGCCATGCGCCGCTGAAAGTCAGCTGCGGCATCCGGATGCGCCGCCGCGTACGCGGCAAACTTCCGGCTCCACTCCGACTCGAGTGCCGCGCCGCGATCCCGCGCGTTCCATTCGGCACGCACGGCTTCGGGAATTTCGAACGGCGCGTGTGGCCAGCCTATGGCGGCGCGAGTCGCTGCGATTTCTTCAGGGCCCAGCGGCGCACCGTGTGCCCCGCCGGTGTTCTGTTTCTTCGGTGCGCCTTTTCCGATCACGGTCTTGCAACAGATCAATGTGGGCCGGCGGGTCTCAGCCTGCGCCTGCCGGATTGCGACATCCACAGCATCGGTGTCATGGCCGTCTACCCCGTAGATGACATTCCAGCCGTAAGCCGCAAAACGCTGTGGTGTGTTATCCGTAAACCATTGTTTTAATTGTGCTTTTTCGGAGTCTATGGAGATGCCGTTGTCGTCGTACAGCGCAATCAGCTTACGCAGGCCCAGTGTGCCGGCGAGGGAGCAGGCTTCGTGCGAGATCCCTTCCATCAGGCAGCCGTCGCCAAGGAATGCGTAGGTACGATGATCGACGATGTCATGGCCCTCACGATTGAAGCTATCGGCAAGCACACGCTCGGCAATGGCCATGCCAACCGCGTTCGCCAAACCCTGGCCCAGCGGACCCGTCGTGGTTTCTATGCCCGGCGCCATGCCGTACTCGGGGTGACCCGGCGTCTTCGAATGCAGTTGGCGGAACCGCTTGAGTTCATCGATCGGCAGATCGTAGCCGGTCAGATGCAGCAAACCATAGAGCAGCATGGAGCCGTGGCCGTTCGACAGCACGAAGCGGTCGCGATTGGCCCACTGCGGATTGGCCGGATTATGGCGCAGGTGGCGATGCCAAAGGGCTTCGGCGATTTCCGCCATGCCCATGGGCATGCCGGGATGGCCGGAGTTGGCCTGTTGCACAGCATCCATGGCCAACGCGCGCAGCGCATTCGCCAACTCGGGTCGGGAATTCATGACTTGCAATCCTGATGGAATGATGTCGCGGAAAGCCGCAATTATAGCGGCAGGCCCGCTGTTGATGCGAGAACCGACGGCCGCTAAGCCCGCTTCAGTCGTCGGTTTTGCGGGAGGTCTTGATACCCAAGTGCTTGAGCTTGCGATACAAATGCGTACGCTCCAGTCCGGCCGCGTCCGCTACGCGGCTGATGTTGCCGCCCTCCCGCGCCAGGTGATACTCGAAATAAGTACGCTCAAACGCATCGCGCGCTTCGCGCAACGGTGCATCAAGCTGCAGGGCAGCCGCCGCATTCGGCGCAGCTGCCTGCGGCAGCGCCCGCTGGGTTTCCTCAAGGGATATATGCTCACCAATCGCGGTGTTGGCCAGCGTCTGAACCACGCTGCGCAGCTCGGACATGTTGCCTGGCCAGTCGTAGTTGCGCAGCGTATTGAGTGCCGCTGTACTGAATTGCCGGGGCACGACCAGTTTCTGTTCCACCATGTCGTTAAGCAGCACACTCGCGAGCTCCGGAATATCGTCGCGTTGCTCGCGCAATGGCGGCAGCTGTATGGTCGTGGAGCCGAGCATCTGATAAACACGATCATCAAAATCGCCGTTCGCCACCAACGCCGGGAGCGGACGCGTTGAGCCGCAAATCACGCGTACGTTGTAACGTTCCGCCTGCGACAGCAACACGAGCAGTCCGCGTTGCTCCAGTTTGTTGAGCTCGGCGACATCCCGCACAAACAACGTGCCGCCGCGCGCGGCATGAAGCAGATCCAGCGGTGCCTCGACCATCTGACTGCCTTGATCGACAACGCTCCACGGATTGCTGGGCGCATGCAGTGCACGCGCGCAGGCTTCGAATGCGCAGCCCGGTGGGCCCTGGATCAGAACCGGCGCCCGGCTGACCGCAATGCGCTCAAGGCGTTGCTTGATTTCCTGCATCACCGGCGTGCGCCCCAGCACGCCCAGTGACGCCGCGGCGTGCGGTCGCTGCTCACCCCGGGTAATGGCGCGCCCCACGGTCGCCAGCAGTTTCTGCAGTGCGATGGGTTTCTCAAGAAAATCGTAGGCCCCTATGCGCGATGCCTCGACTGCCGTGTCGATCGTGCCGTGGCCCGACATCATTACCACCGGCATCGTCAGTTGACCGCTGCTGGCCCACTCCTTGAGCAGCGTAATTCCGTCCGTGTCCGGCATCCAGATATCGAGCAGGACAAGGTCCGGCCGTACCCGGCTGCGAAAAGCGCGTGCTGCTCCTGCGTTTTCCGCCAGCTGAACATCGTAGCCTTCGTCAGACAGGATTTCCGACAACAGTTCACGAATGCCGATTTCGTCGTCTACTACAAGAATTTGTCGCATATGTATTTATGCCTGCATTTTACGCTGCAGTACGCTCCCCGCTCCCGCTCGCAGCAGCAGGGAACACGATAACCACACGCGCACCGTGTGGAACAACATTCGAAATTTCCACTTCACCGTGATGCTCGTCGATTATTTTCCGCACGATCGACAGGCCCAGTCCGGTGCCGCGCGGTTTGGTCGTTACATAAGGCTCAAATGCGCGCTTCATCAGGTGCTCCGGAAAGCCGGTGCCATTGTCCGTCACCGAGAGTTCGGCTCGACCGGCGCGCACAGCAGTTACAATTTCGATCCGCGGCTTCTCGGTACCGGCAAGAGCATCCTGTGCATTCTGCAACAGATTATGAATGACCTGCCGGATCTGAGTGGAGTCCCCGTGTACCGGCGGCAGATCGGGGGCAAGATCGAGTCTTATACTCGAACCCAGCGACTCGTACAGCATCAGCACTTCCCGGATCAGTCCGTTGAGATCCAGCGCGCGCAACGCGGGTTCCGGCGTCCGCGCATACTGGCTGAATGCATCTACCATGCGTTTCAGGGCGGCGACCTGGCTGACGATAGTCTCGGTTGAGCGCACCAGAATTTCAGCATCTCCTGTTGAAAGTTTTGGTGCCAGCTTGAGTTGCATGCGTTCCGCCGACAGCTGGATCGGCGTCAACGGATTCTTGATTTCATGGGCAAGACGGCGGGCAACCTCCGCCCAGGCTGCATCGCGCTGTGCCTGCAGCAGCTGGGTCACGTCATCGAACACGACGATCAGACCGGTATCGCTGCCTTCGCCAAACCGCGTTCCGCGCAGCAGCAGCACTTGTGTCCCGCCCTTTACCTCGCGCTCGACCTGACGCTGCCACTCCCCGGCATCGGCAAGACCAAACGCCTCCACCACCTCTCGTGCCAGCGGCGCCAGTGTCGGATTGATCCCCGCCCAGTTCTGAGCGCCGGTGCCGAGCAACAAAGCGGAATCCATATCCAGAATCTGGGAGGCGCTGGGATTTGCCGAACGCAAACTTAAACTGCGATCGAAAGTCAGCACTCCGGCAGACAGATGCGCCAATACACTTTCGAGATACGTTTTGGCATGTGCGACCTGCGCCTGATTACGCTCGACGCGCGACTGCGCTTCGGCAAGCTGCAGGGTCATGCTGTTGAAAGACTGGGTCAGCTGACCCAGTTCATCGCGACTGGCCACTGCGGCGCGGCGACTGAAATCGCCTTGTGCCACCGCGCGTGTGCCCTCGACAAGGGCGCTCAGCGGAGCAGACAGGCGATTGGATAACACAAACGCCAACCCCAGCGCCGACAGCAGCGACAGCAACAGGGTCAATGTCAGGGTAATCGCGTACAGGCGCTTGAGCCCGCGCCGGGAAAGCTGCAACTCCTGATATTCGCGATACCCCGCCTGCACGATCTCGGCATCCCGCGCGATCTGCTTCGGCACCGGTTGCAGCAACTGCAGCACTCGGGTGTCCTCGGCCAGTGAGGGCACGTTGACCGGAGCCAGCGCGCGCAGATAAAGGCCGCGATCCGGAATGGACTCGATGACGCTGTAGGTTTTTTGCAGGCGAATTTGGCGTAGCGCCGCGGCGCTGGGGGCTTCAGGAACAAGGCTGCTCTGGTCGTTTCGGGAGAATACGATTATTTTTCCGCGCGCAGTAAACAACGTCGCTTCATCAACGGCCGCCTGCTCACGCAAAACATGAAGCGCCGTAATGTGTTCTGCGGTCGGACGTATTGACAGCGTCGATGCCATTGCCTCGGCTTTAGACGCGAGCTCGACCAGGCGGCCATCCAGCGTGCCACGACCGAGATTGAGCCCGCTCTCCAGCGCGCCGTCCAGCCGCACCTCGAACCATGATTCGATACTTTGGGATACGAATTGCACCGACACGCCGTAGATCAATGCGCCCGGCAGGACCGCCATCAATGCAAACAACATCACCAGGCGCAATGTCAGTTTGGCACCGAAGACGCCTGCCTTGAGCCGCCGCCGCAGGCTGATCAGCTGATATGTGACCATGCCCGCGAGCAACAGCGCGATAATCAGGTTGATCGTGAGCAGCGCAGGGTAGTACTCGGAGAACAGCGCCGAATTCGTGCTGACCGAGGCCAGAAGGAACACCGCGGCAACGCCGAGCCCGACACATGAGAGCAGCAGATAGCGCATGACGGCGCCCGCATGCATGGGTTTGCCGTTGGCCAAGGTGGTCATGGTGTCACCGTCCAGCGATACCATTCGGATCCCAGGCTCCATTCGCGTGACCCCAGGGCATTGAGATTGAACGGCTTCGGCAACTGCGACGTGTCCAGCCGCAACCGCAAACCCGCGACATAGCTTGTGCCCTTGCTGAGTACGCCGGGCTCGATGTCCTCGCGCCGCCGTACCTTGCTCATGACTTCCAGCGCTTCTGTCAGAGTAGGAAAGTTCTGATAGAACGCGCCGATGCCGATTCGGTACTGGCGGGTAAGCGCATTGAATGACAACCGGTACTGCTGCTGATTGGCGATCGCTTTCTCGTTGAACCAGTACCAGCGGGAGCGGACCAGTTCGAATTCAAGCAGAAAATACAGCGAAATGCCTTTGTGCAGCGCCTCCTCAAGCGGCGGCGACAGAATGATGTCGATGTCGGTTTCAAGGACATAGTGTTCATCCGCCGCGATAAATACCGCGCGGCGCACTTCTATGCCGTGCGTTTGCGCAGCAAATGCCGGGAGCGCCGCCAGCAAAAACGCCGGCAGCAGCGCAAGCAGCTTAATTTTTTTCCAGTAGGGCGTAGAAAAAACCATCATGCGCGACGTCGGGAAGAAGTTGGCCGTCGATGTGTTCTATGCCGTCAGCAAGCGGCGGAAGCAACAGCCGCCGCGCATCAGGATGACGGGCAATAAAGTGTTCGACTTGCCCGTTATTCTCTTCGGTAAAAACAGAGCACGTCGCATACAGCAATTTACCACCTCTGCGAAGCAACTGCCAAAGCGTATCGAGAATACGCGTCTGCCTGATTGCAAGCGCCTGAACATCCCGTGGCTGGCGCAACCATTTGATATCCGGATGTCGGCGCACTACGCCTGACGCCGTACACGGAACGTCGGCGAGGATCCGGTCAAACGGCGCGGCGCCCTGCCACTGTTCCGGCTGCTCGGCATCAGCACACAGCAGGTGTGCGTGCAGCGAAAGGCGCGCCAGATTTTCCGCAATCCGCTGCAGCCGCTCCTCGTTAACGTCGACTGCCGTAAGATCCAGGTCGGCCAGTTCCAGCAGATGTGCGGTTTTGCCGCCGGGCGCCGCGCATGCATCCAGAACCCGCATCCCGTCATACACATCCAGCAGTTCGGCCGCCAATTGCGCACCGGCATCCTGTACCGAAACCTGCCCCTCGGCAAAACCTGGAAGCTGCGCAACCGGCCGGGGCTTGTCAACGATGAGCCCGTAACGGCCGACGGGGCGCGCCGCAATCAGTTCACGCCCCAGCAATTCGATATAGTCGTCACGCGCGATACGCCGGCGATTGACCCGCAGCGTCAGGGGCGGACGAACATTCCCGGCCTCAAGGATGGCCCGATAGTTCCGCGGATACTGGGCGGCCAGTTTGGCTAGCCACCAGGTCTGATAGGAATAGCGCCCTTCATCCGTCGCCGCGACAGCAACATCAATTTCTGCGCGTCGCCGCAGGTAGTTGCGCAAGACTGCGTTGACCAGCCCCTGGGCTCGCGGATATCCGATACTGGCGCAGGCAGGCACTGCATGATCCACAATGGTATACGCACGAGCTTTGGTATGGCTCAACTGGTAGAGCGCGACCAGCAGCAGATGGCGCACCGGCGCGTCAGTCAGCGGGTTCCGCAACAGCCGGCCGATGATTCCGTCGAGATTTCCGAGGTGACGCAAGACGCCGTACGCCAGATCCTGTACACCGCCGCGTTGCTGGGGTGTCAGCGCGGGTTCGTTCCGCCAAGCCGCCGCCAGTTCAGCATCCAGACTGCGACCTGACAGTACCCGGGCAATAATCGCAGCAGCCAGGCATTGCACGCGCTCCATGCTCAAGCTCTGCGCTCCCGCGTTTCAGGTGTCAAAACAGGTGCCAGTATGCATGGCCATGCCGGCGAGAAATTGTTTGCTCGGCAGGCGCCTGCCGCCGGCGCGCTGCAGTTCGAGCAGGCGAACTGCCCCGACTCCCGTCGCGACCACGATGCCTTCGTCGGTCACTTGCAGCAAAGTGCCGGGCGGAGCCGGTGCCGCAGACACCGGTTCGGCCTGCCAGATCTTAAGCGCGTGGCCAT
>JAOUIN010000400.1 GCA_029883965.1 Betaproteobacteria bacterium | reverse complement strand
ATATCTGCGGGTCCGATAAAAATAACGTGGTTCTCCGCCACCGACATCACCTCGTCCAGGCGATTGCGCAACGTATCAAAAAACCTGTTCCGCTCAATCCCGGCGAGGTGCACGAAATCCTCTCGAGCCAGTACAAACAACCACTCTGTACCGCGCCGCCTCTCGCAGATCACGCCTGAAGCATTTGTAAATTCAGGATTGAAAAAAGGCAGCCAGTTTTTTTCCCGCCTCGGCAGCGGCACGGCAAGCAGATGCGGCGCGCCGTGAAACAGCTCCTCGAGGAAGCGATTCAAGCGCATGACTTTTTCCGAGGCGTCCAAATCAACACCGCCCTTGCGTACCGAGTGTATGGCAAAGCCGGCCTGCGGATTCAGCGCAAACACTCGCAGCCAGGGATCCGTGGTCGCAACCACGATACCGCGTTGCCGCAGCTCATCAGCCAATCGCGCCAGTGATGTGTGGTCTATTAAACCATTGATTACAAACAGATATCCTGAGCACAGCACCACCACATCAGGCGCTGCCGTCGCAATAATCTGCCGCAGGTCTTCAACGTTCTGATAGACGCTGACATCGTCGATCGCGTCACCACAGTACTGCGCCAGGCGCTGCGGCATGGCAAAACGACTGATGAAAGGCTGCCCGCGCGAGAACAGGTTCGCGGTCACGTATTCGCCAAAATCGGCTGACAGCACAAACAGAACGCGGGTTGCAGTCATGCAGCCGCCTGTGCGAGCCTGCGATCCAGATCGCGAAAGTGCGGCACGATAAGTGTCGCATCGAAAGGGCAACCGCGAGTGACTCTGCGCTCGAGTTCCTCGGCTGCACGCGCGTAGGCCTGCGCATCAATCGTGTTCAGATAGCCCCGGAATTTCTTCAACACGTAAAGCAGCTGCACATCCAGCGCCATCCGCAGCAAATCCACACCGTACGTCATCATGCCCCGCTCGGAAAATTCGCGGAAACGGCGCCGGATCGCGTCACGTGGCAACGCAGCCATGCCATATAGCGCATCAAGGCCCGGCACCGGGCAGTACTTGAGTGTGCTGCTCATGCCGTTGTAGTGGCGCATTTGCAAATCGATGGCTTTGAGCTTCATGCCGCCACGCAGCAGCGCCAGGGTCAGATCAAGATCCTCATAACCGACGTAGTGAAATTCATCATAACCACCTGCCTCCAAAAAGCTGGTCCGTCGCATGAACAACGGCACCGATTTTGCAATCGGCAGCGCCGGCACAGCAATCCCGGCGACGTTATGCATATAGCGGTATTCGCCGGCCACAGCATCCAGACCGCCAGACAGAGCCGCAATGCATTTCTCGATCCATTGCGGATCATCCACGATGCAATCGTCGTGAAACAACGCGAGATACTGCCCGCGCGCCGTCCGGGCCCCGGCGTTGTACGCTGCCGAAACAGCCCCCCAGACCGAGCGCACATTGGTAAACCGGGCCAGCTCGGGCTCAACTTCCGGCACGCCGTTGTAGACCAGAACGATTTCGATCGGATGCCCTCCCGAGTTGAGCAGCAGCGAAGGCACCAGCTGCTCACGCACAAACAGTGCGTTCTCGTTCACGATGATGACGCAACTCACCAGCGGCTCACCCGCCGGTGCCGTATATCCCGAAATATCGCATTCGTAGGGACCGGGATTTCGGTTGAGGTCGGCAAAGAAGGTTTTCATGATTACCGGACAGCGGCTGCCGCCGGCCGCGCATTCAACCGTCCACACATCCGGGCGATCAGCGCGGACCGTCAGGCCGTACGTGGTCGCCGCCTCCGCCGCCCGCGCAGCGTCGTGAATCGCTCCAGGGTAGCTGATCCGGATGACGCCGCCATCCGAATCAAGCGCGAGTCCGTCAAACACTGATTGGGACATACGGGATCAATCTTCCTTGTTACTCAGGACCGGCATCGACGTGAATTGCGTAGCGGTGCGCACGATGCATCAGGAACAATGCTAGCAGATCAAGCTGCCCTATAATGAAGGTGCACACACCACAATCTCGTGAATACCTCTTCCGGTACAGAGAACTCCAGATTACAGCGCACCGCCATGTCGATACCCCGCCATACATTACAAGCATTGACGAGACTCGCCAAAGGCGGCAATGCCGAGATTTTTGCATGGGGTGACGCACACGTAGTCAAACTGTTCCGTCCGGGGTTGTCGAGAGATGTTGTAGACATGGAACTTCAACTCGCCCGTATCGCACATGCAGGCGGCATACCGACGCCGCGCC
>JAOUIN010000001.1 GCA_029883965.1 Betaproteobacteria bacterium | reverse complement strand
CCGGCACGTAATCGGAATTTGGCACATCGTTTGGCCGAGCAGGGCTTGTTGATCTCGGAATTCGCACTGGGTACACCGGCCCTTGCAGCCAATTTTCCGCGCCGCAACCGGTTGATCTGCGGCTTGTCCAAAGGTTGTCTTGTAGTTGAAGCGGCGTTGTCCAGCGGCTCTCTGATTACGGCCCGGCTCGCCGCCGACCAGGGACGGGAGGTCTTCGCAATTCCCGGATCCATACATTCACCCTTGACCAAGGGCTGCCACGCCCTGATCAAACAGGGCGCGAAACTGGTCGAATCAGCACAGGACGTCCTGGAAGAGCTGGGTTATGTCGTGCAGCCGGCTGATTCGGCGGTAGTTTCACCGGCCGGGATTGCTGAACCGCTGCTAGAGCATGTCGGGTTCGACCCCGTCGACATCGATACGCTGCAACACCGCAGCGGCTACGATACTGCAGCCATCAATACTGCGCTCACGAGGCTGGAGTTAGCAGGCCTGATCGAGTTGTTGCCCGGCGGGCGGTGGCAACGTCGGCGTTGAACCCGGCTTGCGCTGGCGGGAGATTGTTCTTATCATCGGGCGCTCTTTTCCACGGCACGGTGCATCCGTGCCCCATCTTGGCGGCGTTACAGCTGCAAATTCAACGACATAGCATGGCAAAAACGCTAATCATTGCGGAGAAACCTTCGGTTGCAAACGATATCGCGCGTGCCTTGGGCGGGTTTACCAAGCATGGCGACTATTTCGAAAGCGACAAATACGTTCTGTCGTCTGCCGTCGGGCATCTGCTCGAAATCGCCGCGCCGGAAGAGTTTGAAGTCAAGCGCGGCAAATGGTCGTTCGCCAATCTTCCGGTGATTCCGCCTCATTTTGACGTGCACCCGATCGCGAAAAGCGAAGCGCGATTGAAGGTTCTGGCAAAGCTGCTCAAACGCAAGGATGTCACAGCACTGATCAATGCTTGCGACGCCGGCCGTGAAGGTGAGCTTATTTTTCGCTACATCGCGCAGGCGACCAAGGTTACCAAGCCGGTGTCGCGCCTTTGGCTGCAATCGATGACGCCGGCGGCTATCCGCGAAAGTTTTACGCAGTTGCGCTCTGACGAGGAGATGCAGCCATTGGCTGATGCCGCGCGCAGCCGCAGCGAAGCCGACTGGCTGATTGGCATTAACGGCACCCGCGCGATGACGGCCTTTAACAGCAAAGGCGGCGGTTTCTACCTGACGACGGTCGGTCGCGTGCAAACACCGACACTGATGATAGTTGTCGACCGCGAACAGAAGATCCGGAAGTTTGTTCCGCGCGACTATTGGGAAGTGCGGGCCACGTTCGGTGCCAAGGCCGGAGATTATGAGGGCCGGTGGTTTGATCCGGCATTCAAGCGTGACGAGGATGATCCGGAGAAGCGTGACAGCCGGTTGTGGAATAACGCAGCGGCGGAAAAAATTGCCGATGCCTGCCGCGGCAAAACCGCGACGGTCACCGAAGAGTCGAAACCGTCAACGCAGCTGTCGCCGATGCTGTTTGACCTGACGTCATTGCAGCGCGAGGCCAATGGCCGTTTTGGTTTCTCGGCAAAGGTAACGCTGTCGATCGCCCAGGAGCTTTACGAGAGACACAAGGCCCTGACCTATCCGCGGACGGATTCGCGGCATTTGCCTGAGGACTATGAGGCAACAGTCAAAACAACCCTCAAGGCTCTCGCGGATGAGTCCGCGCTGGCCCCGTTCGCGAAGGAGATCGCGAAGAACAAGTGGGTAAAGCCGAATAAACGCATATTCGACAACACCAAGGTATCGGACCATTTCGCCATTATCCCGACACCACAGCCGCCAAAGAATCTGAACGAGGTCCAGCAGAAGATCTACGATCTGGTCGTGCGCCGGTTCATGGCGGTGTTTTACCCGCCCGCGGAATATCTGGTCACGACGCGTATCACAGAGGTGGCGTCGCACAAGTTCAAGACGGAAGGAAAAATTCTTGTAAAGCCGGGCTGGCTGGCAATCTACGGCAAGGACGAGCAACAGGAAAGCGCCAATCTCCCCGCTGTAGCCAAAGGCGAAAAACCGCTCGCGAAAGCAGCGGATGCGATCGGGCTGGCCACGCGCCCGCCTGCCCGGTATTCGGAAGCGACGCTGCTCAGTGCGATGGAAGGCGCCGGCAAGCTGATCGAGGATGACGAATTACGTGAAGCCATGGCGCAAAAAGGCCTTGGGACACCCGCGACACGAGCCGCCATCATCGAACGTTTGATCGCCGAAAAATATCTGGTGCGCGAGGGCCGCGAATTAATTCCCACCGCAAAGGCCTTCCAGTTGATGACCCTGATGAACGGATTGGGTATCAATGAACTCCGGCAACCCGAGCTTACGGGCGAATGGGAATACAAATTGCTGCAAATGGAACGGGGCAAGCTCAAGCGCGCGTCGTTCATGAAGGAAATTGCCCGAATCACCGAACGCATCGTCAAGCAGGCCAAGGAATACGACAACGACACGATTCCGGGTGATTATGCGACATTGAAGACCCCGTGCCCGAACTGCGGTGGCACCGTAAAGGAAAATTACCGTCGTTTCGCCTGCGCATCGTGCGAGTTTTCGATAACCAAGGTGCCCGGCGGACGCCAGTTCGAGATTGAGGAAGTTGAAACATTGCTGCGTGAGCGCACAATAGGCCCGCTACAGGGCTTCCGCTCAAAAATGGGTCGGCCATTTGCCGCTATCCTGCGGATTGCGCCGGACAAGGAAAACAACAACCTCAAGCTGGAATTCGACTTCGGACAGGGGAACGCTGAAGACGAAGGGGAGGAAGTCGATTTCAGCGGGCAGCAGGCGCTAGGTTCATGCCCGAAATGCAAAGGCAGCGTGTACGAACACGGGATGAACTATGTGTGTGAAAACACACCGGCAAAGAAATGTGATTTCCGGTCTGGGAAAATAATTCTGCGCCAGGAAATCCATCGCGAGCAAATGGAGAAGCTGCTTGCCAGCGGGCGTACCGACCTGCTGGACGGATTTTTCTCGAACCGCAACGGCCGACGCTTCAAGGCTTTCCTGGTCAAGCAGCCCGACGGCAAGATCGGATTTGAGTTTGCACCGCGCGCGGCCAAGGAAGAGACCGAAAAGCCGGCGAAGGCACCCGCTGCCAAACGCCGCGCGCCCTCCCGGAAGAAAGCAAAATAACCATTTTAAATCAATGGGTTATTGTTGTCCGGCGCAGGTGGTAACGCCGGAATCAGACGTCCAGATTGCGTGCACCCAACGCATTGGTCTCGATGAAATTACGCCGTGGCTCGACCGCATCCCCCATCAGCGTCGTGAAAATTTCATCCGCGCCAATGGCATCTTCGATTTGCGTACGCAGCAATCGCCTGGTTTTCGGATTCATCGTCGTGTCCCATAACTGGCCGGGATTCATCTCACCCAGACCCTTGTAGCGCTGTATGCCTACGCCGCGCTGGACCTCCGCGAGTACCCAGTCTATGGCCTCACGGAAATCCCGCACCGGTCGCTGGTGCTCGCCGCGTTTGATGTAAGCGCCGTCAGCAAGCAGCCCGTGAAGCAGCTGGGCCGTGCGTTTGATCTGGGCATAGTCACCGCTGTGCAGAAAATCCGGGTCAATCTTGCTGTCGCGAACCACACCGTGCTGAATACGCGAAATACGTAACACGTGGCACTCGTTCTTGTCGTCATATTCCGCTTCGAACTTCATATTCTTTTTTCCGGAAAACAACGTGCTCAGCGCTTTTGCGCTCTCCTGTGCGGCGGCCTCGTCGCCGAGATCCAGCGTAACCGGATTGTTCAGCATGGCGTGCAGCACGTCGCTGTCAATCAGCCGGCTTTCACGCTCGATCACCGCTTCAGCCAGCAAATAGTGCTTGGCAATGTCCTCAAGCGCAGCCTTTGACAACGGTTCCGCATCGGCACTCGTATAAAGTTCGGCTTCATCCAGGGCCTGTTTGAGCAGGTACTGCTTGAGCTCATGTTCATCTTTCAAATAGCGCTCTTGCTTGCCATGCTTGACCTTGTACAGCGGTGGCTGGGCAATATAAATATGTCCGCGCTCGACCAGCTCCGGCATCTGACGGAAAAAGAATGTCAGCAACAGCGTGCGTATGTGCGAGCCGTCGACGTCCGCATCGGTCATGATAATGATGCGGTGATAGCGCAGCTTATCCGGGTTGTATTCGTCTTTTCCTATCCCCGTGCCAAGCACACTGATCAGCGTTGCAATCTCCGTTGACGAAATCAGTTTGTCGAAACGCGCTTTCTCCACGTTCAGAATCTTGCCCCGTAACGGCAGGATCGCCTGGTTTTTGCGGTCCCGGCCCTGTTTGGCAGATCCCCCGGCCGAATCGCCCTCAACCAGATACAGCTCACACTGGGCCGGATCGCGCTCCTGGCAGTCGGCGAGCTTGCCCGAAAGTCCGAACGAATCGAGCACGCCTTTGCGCCGCGTCAGCTCGCGCGCCTTTCTTGCGGCTTCCCGCGCGCGCGCGGCATCAACGATCTTGCTGCAGATAATTTTCGCGTCGGTAGGTTTTTCGAGCAGAAACTCCATCAGTTTTTGCCCAACGATCTCTTCTACAACCGGCCGCACTTCTGATGAAACCAGCTTGTCCTTGGTCTGCGATGAAAATTTGGGCTCCGGTACTTTCACCGACAGCACCGCAGTCAGGCCTTCTTTCATGTCATCGCCGCTTGTGTCTACCTTGGCCTTTTTAGCGAGTTCGTTTGATTCGATGTAATTGTTCAGCGTGCGCGTCATCGCAGCGCGCAGACCGGTGAGATGGGTGCCGCCATCGCGCTGCGGTATGTTGTTGGTAAAGCACTGCATGGATTCCTGGTAGGAATCATTCCACTGCATCGCAATCTCGACGGTGATGCCGTCCTTGCTGCCTTCAATATGAAATATGTTCGGGTGCAGCACGGATTTCGCGCGGTTCATGTACTCAACAAAACCCTTGATTCCACCGCTAAAAGCAAATTTCTCTTCCTTACCGGTACGCTGGTCGGTCAGCGTTATTTTTACACCGTGATTCAGGAACGACAACTCGCGCAGGCGCTTGGCCAGAATCTCGAAATGAAAATCGATCTTGCCGAATATCTCGCTGCTGGCCAGAAAGTGCACTTCCGTGCCGCGCCGCTCGGTCTTGCCTACCGCCTTCAGCGGAGCTACGGCTTCGCCCATGCGAAACTCCATGCTATGCGCCTTCCCGTCGCGCCGGATCGAAAGCCGTAGCCACTCTGAGAGCGCGTTGACAACCGACACCCCGACGCCATGCAAACCGCCCGAGATCTTATAGGAGTTGCTGTCGAATTTTCCACCCGCGTGCAGTTCTGTCATTACCACTTCGGCGGTGGAACGTTTCTCCTCGTCATCCGGATGTATGTCTGTCGGAATGCCGCGGCCGTTATCTGCCACGCTGATGGAGTTATCAGGATGAATGATAATGGTAATTTCATCGCAATGTCCTGCGAGCGCTTCATCAACGGCATTGTCAACCACTTCGAAAACCATGTGGTGCAACCCCGTTCCGTCGCTGGTGTCGCCGATGTACATCCCCGGCCGTTTGCGCACGGCCTCAAGTCCTTTCAGGACCTTGATGCTGTTTGCGTCATATTCATTTCCCGTGCGCTGCTCTTTTTCGCTCATCTTTTTTCTTTTCGTCCTTTTCCTATATCCGCATTGGCATGACGACGTACCGGAAGTCTTCTCGACCGGGAAGCGTAATCAGCATGCTGCTGTTGGCGTCGCCAAACGAGCACACCACCTTGCCGGCCGATACATTGTTAAGCACATCCAGCAAATAAGTCACGTTGAAGCCGACGTCCAGGGGGTCGCCGTTGAACTCGACTTCAAGTTCTTCCTGGGCCTCTTCCTGCTCGTTGTTACTGCAGGAAATACGCAGACTGTCCTTGGTCAGCATCCACCGGACACCACGAAACTTTTCATTGGAAAGAATGGCTGCGCGCTGCAATGCACGCAGCAACTCATCACGATCCAGGGTTATGCTTTTCTCATAGTTCGTTGGAATTACGCGCTGATAGTCCGGAAACTTGCCATCTATCACCTTGGTGGTTAAATCAACGTCTCCAAACTTGAAGCGGACCTGGTTTGCATGAATGGCGACTTCCAGCGGTTCATCACCTTCAAGGAGTTGTCGCGCAAGTTCAAGTATGGCTTTTCGCGGCAGGATAACTTCTGTTTTCTCATGCTTCGCAGCGAGCTCGGTAACGGCGTAGCTTAGTCGGTGGCCGTCCGTGGCAACGACCCGAATTTCCTTGTCTTCGGTAACCAGAAGCAGCCCGTTGAGGTAATAACGAATATCCTGCTGGGCCATGGCAAACTGCACCAGCGCGAGCAGGTTTCGCGCAGCCCCCTGTGAAATCTTGAAACTGCTTTGTGGCGGGCCGGGATCCGCGAGCGTAGGAAAGTCTCCGGCCGGCAGTGTCTGAAGATTAAATCTGCTCTTGCCCGCTTTCACCTGGAGGCGGTTGTTGGCGACCTCAAGAGAAACTTCTGTTCCATCCGGCAGCGCACGGAGAATATCAACCAGTTTTCGCGCGGAAACCGTAATCGCCAGTGGTTCACCAGTTTTCTTGTCCAGCGGACACGACGTTGCGATCTGCAACTCCAGATCCGTTGCAACAAACCGCAGAGCGTCCGCGGTGCGCTCGATCAGAACGTTCGAAAGAATCGGTAGCGTATGGCGTCGCTCAACAATTCCGGTCACTGCCTGCAATGGTTTTAGCAGGGCATCCCGCGATAATTGGACGAGTTTCATAGGTTGAATTATTTCTTAATTAAAATAGTAGTAAGTAATAGAGATGTGTTTTTTTGTTAGCAAGTAACCAAGAGGTCTGAAAATAAATGATTAATTGCTTTTTGGTCTTCTGTATTACCCGTGGATGGCTTGTGGATAGAAAAGGACAGAAAAAGGTGCTTTCGAGCAAACAGTTGCTTATGCACAAAGCATGCACAGGTAATCAACTGCGTAATACCTTCAGCAGAGATGCAATGTCTGCTGTCATTTCGTTGGTGCTGCTGCGGAGTTGAGCGATTTTCCGGCAAGCATGGAGTACCGTGGTGTGATCGCGCCCGCCAAACGCTTCACCGATATCAGGCAGACTCAATTGAGTTAATTCTTTTGCCAGCGCCATGGCAACCTGTCTTGGACGGGCAACATTGCGCGTACGTTTTTTTGAATACATCTCCGACACTTTTATTTTGTAATAATCGGCAACGGTGCGCTGTATGTTTTCAATGCTGACCTGGCGGCTTTGGGAGGCAAGGATATCGCGCAATGCTTCGCGCGCCAGATCGACGGTAATCGGGCGGGCCGTGAAGCGGGCATAGGCGAGAACCCGTTTAAGGGCACCTTCAAGCTCGCGAATGTTCGATTGCACGTGCTTGGCGATGAAAAACGCGACGGTCTCGTCGAGCGCCAAACCATCTGCATCCGCCTTTTTCAGCAAGATGGCGACGCGCATTTCCAGTTCCGGTGGTTCGACCGCTACTGTAAGGCCCCAGCCGAAGCGGGAAATCAACCGGTTTTCCATACCCGATATTTCCCTCGGATAGGTGTCGCAGGTGATGATGACCTGCTTATGCGCCTCGACCAGCGCGTTGAATGCGTAAAAGAATTCTTCCTGGGTGCGGTTTTTTCCGCTGAAGAACTGAATATCGTCGATCAAGAGCAGGTCAAGAGAGTGGTAATAACGTTTGAAGTCATCGAACGCTTTGTGCTGATACGCGCGAACCACATCCGAGACATATTGCTCGGCGTGGATATAGCGGATCTTGCTTTCCGGTGCGTGTGCTCGCAGATGGTTACCGATGGCATGAATCAAGTGGGTCTTGCCCAGGCCAACGCCGCCGTATACAAAAAGAGGGTTGTAGGCAGCCCCCGGTTTCTCTGCTACCTGGCGGGCTGCTGCGCGGGCGAGATCGTTCGCTTTGCCGGTGACGAAGGTATCGAAAGTGAAGCCCGGGTTCAAACGGGAAATGTCGCGGACATCGCGCGTTGCGGATGCGGGCCGCGGGGGCACCGGCAGAGGACTCTCTACCGGTATTGCGGCGGGTGTTGCCAAAGGGCGCTCGGCCAAGATCAGATCGACGGCGGCTTCTTCACCGAAACGTTCGCGGGCGAGCTCGAGGATTCTGGATTGAAAGCGATCCCTCACCCAGCGCTGCACAAACCGATTGGGCGCGGTGATGGTGACCGTGGATGCCGCAATCGAACATTGGAGCGGCTGAATCCAGGTTACAAATTGTTGTTGCCCGAGCTCTTTTTCGAAGAATGCGAGACAATGTTGCCAGAAATCGTTCATTCGTCCCTATGATTGACGCGACGGGCTTGGTTGGTGGATTAGTGCTGGAAATTTGGCCTCTGATTTTACCCCTTATTGGCGTGCTCAACAAAGACGACGCAGGCGACACCGTCCGGTTGTCCGCTGTGGGAAAAGGCGCCAGAGATTGACACGAATGACGCTCTCGATGTCTAATGGGAGGTTTCTCAGAAGACAATCGGGACAGATCATGAAGCGCACCTATCAACCTTCGAAAACGCGCCGTCAGCGGACGCACGGGTTTCGTGTGCGCATGAAGACGCGCGGTGGACGTGCTGTCATTCGTGCGCGCCGCGCAAAGGGCCGGGCGCGCCTCAGCGTCTAGTCGACTCCGCATTCGGCTGCCTACTCTCCGGTATGCGCCCGGGTCGTTTGACCGAACCGGCGCAATTCGAAGCCGTACTGGCGGGCGGGCGTAGAACCGGCAGCCGGTGTTTTCTCGTTCGTGCCATGCCCAACGCCGGCGAGGGGCCGCGGTTGGGTTTGATTGTAGGCAAGAAAGCGGCGCCCCGGGCAGTAGATCGCAACCGGGTGAAGCGCATCGCGAGAATAGTGCATCGGCAACTGGCGACGGAGCTTGAGGCACTGGATGTAGTGGTGCAACTCAGAGACAGTCCTCGCCGTCACGACAACGCTGTATTGTTCAAGGAGTTGCAGGGGTTGCTGCGTGAATTGCTTGAGCCCGGCAGGGGATAGCGAGCGCAGTATCCGGCAAATAGGTTATGGATTCACAACGGCTGATACTCTTCTTCGTATTTACGATGTCGGTGTTCCTGCTGTTCGAGTCCTGGCAGCGGGATCAGCGCCCGGCACAGACCGCGGCAGTGGCAGCAAAAAGCCCGGCGGCAATTCCCGGCGCGGCAACGGACAAGTCCGATTCCAATGTGCTGCCTACGCCGAGTCCGGCGCTGACACAAAATCTTGCCACTCCGGTTACGCCTGCCGCACCGGTTGTAGCGACGCCGGATGGCGGCCAGGTCATCAAAATCGAAACGGACCTTTATCGTGCTGAAATCAGCACCAGCGGCGGCGATCTCATCAGCCTCGAGTTGTTGAAACACGGCAGCACGCTGGATCCGAAGAAGAATTTTGTTCTGTTCGCGCGCAGCAAGGATCATGTGTATATCGCGCAATCAGGTCTTATCGGCGCCGGCCTGCCGAATCATCAGAGCGCATATACAACGCCGGCAATGAAATATCGCCTCGCGGACGGCGCGGCTGAGCTGGAGGTAAGACTTGAGGCGGCTGGCGGCGTAAAGGCCGCGAAAATCTACCGCTTTCGGCGGAACAGTTATGTCATCGATATTAGCCATGAGTTCGTAAACGCTGGTGCAGCGCCGGTCGAGGCGTTTGCGTATTTCCAATTGGTGCGTGATTCGAAGGCGCCCGAGGGTGACTCGAAAATGGTGCCTACCTACACGGGTGTAGCGGTGTACACCGAGAAGGAGAAATTCCAGAAGGTCGATTTCGGGGATATAGAAAAAGGGAAAGTACCTTATCCCAAGAGCGGTACCGATGGCTGGATCGGGATGCTCCAGCATTACTTCCTCGGCGCGTGGCTGCCGAAACCCGGGGCGCCGCGGGAGTTTTATACCCGTGAGGTTCAGCAGGGGTTGTTGTATGCCGCCGGCACCATCGTGCCCGCGGGATCAGTCGCGCCCGGCGCCAGCGCGACAGTCACCATGCCCTTGTACGCCGGGCCGCAGGAACAGGAAAAGCTCGCGGCGCTGGCGCCGGGCCTGGAATTGGCGGTCGACTACGGCTGGCTTACGGTTATCGCGGCACCATTATTCTGGGTGCTGCAATGGATACATGGCTGGACCGGCAACTGGGGCGTAGCGATCATCATTTTGACGATCATGATCAAACTGCTGTTCTACCCGCTGTCCCAGGCGAGCTATCGCTCGATGGCCAAGATGCGCGTGGTTGCACCGAAGATGCAACGCCTGAAGGATCAGTACGGAAATGACCGGCAACGCATGCAGCAGGCGATGATGGAGCTCTACAAGACCGAGAAGATCAACCCGTTGGGCGGATGTCTGCCGGTACTTGTTCAGATTCCTGTATTCATTGCGTTGTACTGGGCGCTGTTGGGCAGCGTTGAAATGCGCCAGGCGCCATTTGCGCTGTGGATTACCGATCTGTCAACGCCGGATCCCTGGTACATCCTGCCGATCCTGATGGGCGCAACCATGATTATCCAGACACGGCTCAATCCGGAGCCACCGGATCCGGTTCAGGCCAAGATCATGAAGGTCATGCCGGTCGCGTTCAGTATTTTCTTTTTCTTCTTTCCCGCGGGTCTGGTGCTTTACTGGCTGGTCAACAATATTCTGTCGATCGCGCAGCAGTGGCACATCAACAAGAGCCTGGAGAGCACGATCAAACCGGCCAAGCACAAGGCCTGAGGGTCATGACAAATGTGCGGCGCTATACTCGCCGCACATGATTCATCGCGACGTTATTGCAGCCATTTCCACCGCGCCCGGCCGTGGTGGCATCGGCGTTGTCCGTGTCTCCGGCTCCGGTCTCGAAACGTTTGCGAAAGGCCTTACACCGCGACCGCTTGAAGCGCGCCGCGCCATTCTGACGCCTTTTCTGAGTGCGTCAGGGCAGGTTCTGGACGAAGGCCTGGTCCTGTTTTTTGCTGCCCCGAATTCATACACCGGAGAGGATGTGCTGGAGTTGCACGGGCACGGGGGCCCTGTCGTGATGCGTTTGCTGCTCCAGCGGTGCCAGGAGTTGGGCGCGCGGCTGGCCCGGCCTGGGGAATTCACCGAGCGGGCTTACTTGAACGGGCGTATGGACCTGACACAGGCGGAAGGCGTTGCCGACTTGATCGACGCGTCAACCGCATTGGCTGCGCGTGCGGCGCTCAGCTCCTTGCAAGGACAATTTTCTGCATTAATACAACAACTTACGGATAAGGTTATGAAGCTGCGAGTTTTGCTCGAAGCGACCCTGGATTTTCCGGAAGAGGAGGTCACGTTTTTAACCGCAGCGCGGGCAGGCGAACAATTGGCCGCGATACGTGCACAGTTGGACGCGACGCTTGCAGCGACCCGGCAAGGCAGTATGTTGCGCGATGGCATACAAGTCGTGCTCGTAGGCGCGCCCAACGTCGGTAAATCCAGCTTGTTGAACGCTTTGGCCGGTGAAGACATCGCAATCGTCACTGATATACCGGGAACAACGCGGGATGCAATTCGGGAACAGATAGACCTTGATGGCATTCCGGTGCATATCATCGATACAGCGGGCTTGCGCGAATCCATCGACACGGTGGAACGCATCGGCATCAGTAGGACGTGGGCAATGATCGAGAGAGCCGATTTGGCGCTGCTGATATCGGACGGCGCGACGGCACCGGACGAAGTTCAAACCATTGTCGATCGATTGCCCAGAGGACTGGCGCGTATCCACGTGATCAACAAAATTGATTTGTCAGCACATGAAGGGGCGCGGGCGACCCGTGGCGCCGAGGAGACCGTCTGGGTCTCGGCCAAGACCGGTGAAGGCCTCCCGTTATTGAAGCAGGCGATCTGGGATCGGGCCGGATGGCACCCATCCGGCGAAGGGCTGTTCAGTGCGCGGGCTAGGCACATTGAGGCGCTGCAGAGGGCGCAAAATCATCTGGCGACGGCGGCAGGCCTGACAGACCGTTTAGAGCTTTACGCGGAGGAACTGCGCTTGGCTCATGATGCGTTGGGCAGTATCACCGGCGCATGTACGCCGGATGAGCTGTTGGGGGAGATTTTCTCCAAATTTTGTATTGGCAAGTAATCCGCAGGCCGTTTACTGTTTCACGTGAAACCATCAAAACGAAGCCCGCTCGGGCCCTGGTATCGTTTCACGTGAAACATTCGCCTGGATGGGGCGCTACCTGCTTCCGCTGAACGCCTAATCTGCGCTATGATGCGCGGCCGACTTGCCGCATCCCAAAAAATCTCGCGATGCTGCAGCGCAATATGACGCAATATCCTGAAAAATTTGATGTAATTGTGATTGGTGGCGGACATGCCGGGACCGAAGCTGCGCTGGCCAGCGCGCGCATGGGTCGTCGTACCTTGTTGTTGACTCATAGCATCGAGACGCTGGGGCAAATGTCGTGCAATCCGTCCATCGGGGGCATCGGCAAAGGCCATCTGGTCAAGGAAATAGACGCGCTGGGCGGTGCGATGGCTGCGGCGACCGACGAGGCCGGCATTCAATTCCGCATCCTCAATTCACGCAAAGGCCCGGCGGTCAGGGCAACCCGCGCCCAAGCCGACCGGGTGTTGTATCGCCAGGCAATTCGGAACCGGATCGAGCAGCAGGCCAATTTGTCGGTTTTTCAGCAGGCGGTCGATGATCTGCTTGTGCAGGGCGATCGTGTAACCGGTGTCGTGACTCAAATCGGCCTGCATTTCGATGCAGACGCGGTTGTCTTGACAGCGGGCACGTTCTTGTCGGGACTGATTCATGTCGGATTGCAGAACTATCAGGGCGGCAGGGCGGGCGATCAGCCGTCGGTAAGCCTCGCCGGTCGGTTGCGTGAACTGAATTTGCCGGTCGGGCGGCTGAAAACCGGCACACCGCCCCGCATTGACGGGCGGTCCATCGATTTTTCGAAATTGACTGAGCAGCCGGGCGACGACCCTGTGCCGGTGTTTTCGTTTCTCGGCCGCCGTGCGCAGCATCCGCAACAGATGTCATGCTGGATTACCCATACCAACGAGCGCACGCATGACGCGATTCGTGGTGGACTGGATCGATCGCCGATGTTCACCGGCGTTATCGAAGGCGTAGGGCCGCGCTACTGCCCGTCCATCGAGGACAAGATCCACCGCTTTGCCGACAAGGCTTCACACCAGATTTTTCTCGAACCTGAAGGCCTGAGCGTCTCCGAGTATTATCCCAATGGCATATCGACCAGCTTGCCGTTTGACGTGCAGCTTGCCGTCGTGCGCTCGATCCAGGGCCTCGAAAACGCGCACATTACGCGGCCGGGTTATGCGATTGAATACGATTATTTCGACCCGCGCGGCTTAAAGGCGACGCTGGAAACCAAGGCGATCTCAGGTTTGTTTTTCGCCGGCCAGATTAACGGCACCACGGGCTATGAGGAGGCCGCAGCCCAGGGGCTTTTGGCCGGCGTCAATGCGGCGCGACAGGTCCGCGGTGATGCAGGCTGGTATCCGAAGCGTGATCAGGCTTATCTGGGCGTACTCGTTGATGACCTGATTACCCGCGGCGTGTCGGAGCCGTACCGCATGTTCACCAGCCGCGCCGAGTATCGCCTGTCCCTGCGCGAAGACAATGCCGACCTGAGGCTGACAGAAGCCGGGCGCCGCTTGGGCGTGGTCGAAGATCTTCGGTGGGAGACCTTTGCACGCAAGCGCGACGCGATTGCACGGGAACAGGAACGGTTGAAATCCGTCTGGGTCCATCCGCAAACGCTGCCCGCGGAGTTCGCCACCCGGCTGTTCGGCAAACCGCTTGAGCATGAGCACGCGCTGTCGGATTTGCTCCGGCGGCCCGAGATCACTTATGCCGCGTTGATGACTCTGCCCGGGGCTGCCCCGGGAACGGCCGACGAACAGGTGGCCGAACAGGTGGAAATACAGGCGAAGTACCAGGGTTACATCGATCGCCAGCACAGCGAAATCGAGCACCGTGCGCAACAGGAAGATTTGCAGTTGCCGCACGATCTTGACTATGCGCAGGTGCGCGGCCTGTCGATCGAGGCGCAACAGAAACTCAACCATGCGAAACCGGAAACCATCGGCCAGGCATCCCGGGTTTCGGGCGTTACGCCGGCAGCGATTTCTGTCTTGCTGGTGCATTTGAAGCGCGCTGCACTCGCGTTAAAGAAAAGCGCATGAACCTCGCGCACGAACTGGCCGCCGGGATCACGGTGCTCGGCATTGATGTTTCGATCCGCGCACAGCAGCGCATGCTGGCTTACCTGACCCTCATCGAAAAGTGGAACAAGGCGTATAACCTGACGGCCGTACGCGAGCCGGCAAAAATGCTGACCCACCATCTGCTGGATTCGCTCTCGGTCCTGCCGTATGTACGCGGCCCGCGCGTACTTGATGTCGGCACCGGCGCGGGACTTCCGGGAATTCCACTGGCTTTGGCCCGACCGGATTGGCAGGTCACGCTGCTGGATGCCAGCCACAAGAAAGCCACTTTTCTGCGACAGGCGGTCATCGAACTCGAACTGGACGACGTCGATGTCGTGTGTGATCGCGTTGAAGCGTGGATGCCGGACGCTAAATTCAATACCGTGATTTCGCGTGCGTTTTCGGATCTGGCGGAGTTCCTCGCGCTGACGGGACGGCTGTGTGAGTCTGACGGCATCGTGATTGCGATGAAAGGTGTTTACCCGCACGAAGAGCTGGCGCAGGTGCCGGAGACCTTTTTGCTGCAGGATGTCGTGGTGTTGCAGGTGCCCGGTCTGGGTGCGGAACGTCACGCTGCATTGTTGCAGCCGGCATGACCGCGATGACCCGGATCATTGCCATTACCAACCAGAAGGGCGGGGTCGGCAAAACAACCACCGGCGTCAACCTGGCTGCTAGTCTCGCCGCGACGCACAGACGCGTGCTGCTGGTTGACCTGGATCCGCAGGGTAACGCCACGATGGGCAGCGGCATCGACAAGCGCAACCTTCAGGCAACCGTGTATCACGTGTTGTTGGGAGAGAAGTCGATCGCTGAAGTCCGTCAACGGGCCCCTACCGCGGGCTATGATGTGCTGCCTTCCAATCGCGAACTGGCGGGAGCGGAAGTTGAACTGGTGGATATCGAGCACCGCGAAACCCGGCTGAAAGACGCCTTGAACGGAATCGCTGCCGAGTACGATTACATCCTGATCGACTGCCCGCCGGCGCTGAATCTGTTGACCGTAAACGGCCTGACTGCTGCGCAGTCCGTGATGATCCCGATGCAATGCGAGTATTACGCGCTGGAAGGGTTGTCGGATCTGGTGGGGACCGTAAAACGCGTGCGCGAGCACTTGAATCCCGGCCTCGAAATCGAAGGGCTGTTGCGCACCATGTACGACCCGCGCAACACGCTGGCTCAGCAGGTTTCCGCTCAGTTGATGCAGCATTTCGGTGACAAGGTGTACCGCACGGTTATTCCCCGCAACGTGCGCCTGGCGGAAGCGCCCAGCCATGGCCTGCCTGCTTTGGAGTTTGACCGGACGTCCAAGGGTGCGCAGGCATATCTGGCACTGGCGGGTGAGATGTTAAGCCGCGCAAAAACATAGCAACATATTGATTTCAAAGGTGTTTATGGTTAAAGCCAAAGGATTGGGTCGGGGATTAGACGCACTGCTGGGTGGCGATACGCCGCGCGCACCCGGCGGTGGCGACGCCGTGACCACGCTCGCCGTGGCCGCGCTGCAACCGGGAAAGTATCAGCCGCGTACGCGCATGGATCAGGAAGCGCTGAATGCCCTGGCTGCATCGATCAAGGCCCAAGGCGTCATGCAACCGATCCTGGTGCGGCCGGTGGGCGGCGGTACACATGAAATCATCGCGGGCGAACGGCGCTGGCGTGCGGCCCGCATTGCCGGGCTGAGCAGTGTGCCGGTGTTGATCCGCGATGTGCCGGACCAGCAGGCGCTGGCAGTCGCATTGATCGAGAACATCCAGCGCGAAGATCTGAACGCGCTGGAAGAAGCTACGGGTATCGAGCGCCTGATCAATGAATTCTCCCTGACGCATCAGGCCGTCGCCGACGCGATCGGTAAATCCCGGGCGGCCGTAACGAACCTGTTGCGTCTGCTGGAACTGGCGCCGCCGGTAAAGAATCTGCTGGGCGAGGGACGCATCGATATGGGGCACGCTCGTGCGCTGCTGGCATTACCCGCTTTGCGTCAGGTGGAATTCGCCAATGAAGCGGCGGAAAAAGGGTTGTCCGTGCGCGAGGTCGAACAGCGCGTAGCAGCAGCGCTCGCTGTGCGCAAGGGCGGACGTCCCCGCCCTGCCGTGGATCGTGATGTGATGCGGCTGCAGGATACACTCGCTGAAAAGCTGGGCACCCGCGTACAGATCAAGTCCAGACCCAAGGGCAAGGGTAGTGTCGTGATCGACTACACCAGCCTGGATGATCTTGATCGCCTGATTTCCCGCCTGAGCCGTTGAGCGCCGGAATGGTGCGATGCAATGCGGTTTGACGTTGTGGGTGCCTAACCAGTAAAATTCGCAAGTTTGCTCAGGGGCCTACCGGGTGTTTGCACGCATAGACAGCAGGCCCATGCGTATCGCGATGCGGTGGCAGATCTACGCCACGCTGGCATCGGGGCTGCTGGCAGCGGTGTTCGCCGGCGCGCATGGTGCAGCATCTGCGCTGCTGGGTGGCTTTATCAACCAGACCGCGGACTGTGCGTATGCGATTCTGGTGTCGGGCAACCGCATCAGAACCGCGGGTAATACGCTGCGAACGCTGTTCCGGGCAGAAGCCGCCCGCATCGTGTTGATCGTGTTCCAGATGGGATGGGTGCTGACGTCGTATCAGGACGTCGTGCATGCGGCATTTTTTATTTCGTTCGCTGTTTCGGTGATTGTGTTCCGGATGGCGATTTTGGTCAGAGAATAAGATTTCAGGACAAGAGATGGCCGCAGGACAGGAACTGACGCCGACCAGTTACATTGGTCATCATCTCACCAATCGCACCGTTTCGCTGGGCGACAGCCCGTTCTGGACGCTGCATTTGGATACTTTCCTGACCGCGGTCATGCTTGGCGTGGTCGGCTTCGGTTTTCTGTGGTGGGTTGTCCGTGGCGCAACTTCAGGCGTGCCCAACAAGCGCCAGGCGGTAGTCGAAATGCTGATCGAGTTTGTCGATGATCAGGTCAAGGGCATTTTTCATGGCAACCGGGCCTTTGTCGGTCCGCTGGCACTGACCGTGTTTGTGTGGGTGCTGCTGATGAATTCGATGGACTTCATCCCGGTCGATCTGGCCGCGGCGTTTACCAGCAATGTTCTGCAGCAGCATGAATGGAAGCCGGTGCCGACTTCCGACATCAATACCACCTTTGCCCTGGCGCTGTCCGTGTGGGGGCTGATGTTGTTCTACAACGTCAAGGTCAAGGGAATCGGCGGGTGGACGCACGAATTATTCTGCACGCCGTTCGGCAGTAACCCGCTGCTGTGGGTATTCAATTTCCTGTTTAATCTGGTCGAATACATCTCGAAGCCGCTGTCGCATTCGTTGCGGCTCTACGGCAACATTTATGCCGGCGAGATTATTTTCATGCTGCTGTGGATGTGGGCAGCAACGGGTCTGGTCGGCTCGGTGTTCGGAGGCGTGCTGGCACTGGGCTGGGCAATTTTCCACATTCTTATTGTCCTGCTGCAAGCCTATATTTTCATGATGCTCACCGCTGTATATATGGCGATGGCGCACGAAAGTCATTAACCAAGCATTTGTTTTTTTGATAGTTTTGAAAAGGAGATTCTGATGGACAAGCTGCAACTTGTTGCGATGATCCAGGCGTATACCGGTATCGGTATCGGTCTGATGATCGGTCTGGGCGCCGCCGGCGCGTGTATCGGCGTGGGCATCATGTGCAGCCGTTTCCTCGAAGGCGCCGCACGCCAGCCGGAACTGATGCCGCAGTTGCAGGCGAAAGTATTCCTGCTGCTCGGCCTGATTGACGCCTCGTTCATTATCGGCGTGGGCCTCGCACTGTGGTTCGCCACCGGCAACCCCCTGCTCGCCAGCCTGAACTCACAGGGTGTTTCGAATCGCGGTCCGTAGGGGAAAGTCATGAACCTAAACGTCACGATGATTGCGCAGGCAGTCACGTTCTTTGTCTTCATCTGGTTTTGCAAGACGCTGATCTGGCCGTATCTGATCAGGGCGATCGAAGCGCGCCAGAAGCAGATCGCGGACGGGCTTGCTGCTGCTGAAGAAGGCAAACAGTCACTGGAACGTTCCGCCAAACAGGCTGACGAGGCGATCGCTCAGGCGCGCGGGCGCGCCAGCGAGATCGTTGCGCAGGCGGAAAAGCGCGCCAGCCAGATGATCGAAGAAGCGAAGTCTGCTGCCCGGACGGAAGGCGACCGGCTGGTTGCCGGCGCCAAGGCGGAAATTGACCAGGAAGTCTCCCGCGCCAAGGAATCCCTGCGGGCGCAGGTTGCCGTGCTCGCGGTCGCCGGAGCCGAGCAGATCCTCAAACGCGAAGTCGATGCCAAGGCGCATGCAGAAATGCTGGCCGCGGTTCAACGCCAACTCTAAACCGGACACTCATTCCACATGGCTGAACCGGTTACCATTGCACGTCCCTACGCGGAAGCGGTTTTCAAGCTTGCACGCGAGCAGAAAGCCCTGGCGGCCTGGTCGGATGCGCTGGCCGATCTTGATGCCGTTATAGCCGATGCGCGCGTAAAGTCGGTCATTACCGACCCGAATGTCAGTACGCAAAAGCTCGAGGGGCTGGTTCTCGGCGTGATCGGTGAGAACTTCGATGCGTCAGTTGCGAAGGAAGCGCGCAATTTCGTTCAGGTGCTGGTGCAGAACGGCCGCCTCGACGTAACGTCGCAGATTCGCGAGTTGTATGAAAATCTGAAGCGTGAGCAGGAAGGTGTGCTCGAGGCCCATGTGATTTCGGCATTGCCGATCAGCGATGAGCAGGTGAAAACGCTGGTCGCCGGCCTGGAAACCAAATTCAAGCGCAGGATCACGACGAAGGTTGACGTTGATCCCCAGCTGATCGGCGGCGTGAAAATCGTCGTCGGCGACAAAGTCATCGATGCAACGGTGCGCGGCAGGCTGGATGCAATGGCCGCCACGCTTACCCATTAGGAGCGCAAGACATGCAACTCAATCCATCCGAGATCAGCGAACTCATCAAGAGCCGGATCCAGAACCTTGGCGGCACCGCCGAAGCACGCACGCAGGGCACGGTGATATCGGTGTCCGACGGCATCTGCCGCATTCATGGCCTCGCCGACGTGATGCAGGGGGAAATGCTGGAATTTCCGAAGAACACTTTCGGCGTCGCGCTGAACCTCGAGCGCGATTCAGTCGGCGCGGTGATTCTCGGTGAATACGAGCATATTTCCGAGGGTGATACGGTCAAGACCACGGGTCGCATTCTCGAGGTGCCGGTGGGGCCTGAGCTCGTGGGTCGCGTCGTCGATTCGCTTGGCCAGCCGATTGACGGCAAGGGGCCGATCAACGCCAAAATGCTGGACGTCATCGAAAAGGTTGCGCCGGGCGTGATCGCCCGCAAGTCGGTGTCGCAACCCGTGCAGACCGGATTGAAAGCCATCGATGCAATGGTGCCGGTCGGTCGCGGCCAGCGCGAGCTGATCATTGGTGACCGCCAGACCGGCAAGACCGCAGTGGCCATCGACGCCATCATCAACCAGAAGGGCAAGGACCTGATCTGCATTTATGTTGCGATCGGCCAGAAGGCATCGTCAGTCAAGAACGTGGTGAGCAAGCTCGAAGAACACGGCGCGATGAAATACACCATCGTCGTTGCTTCGACAGCCGCTGAATCGGCCGCCATGCAGTACATTGCGCCCTACTCGGGCTGCACCATGGGCGAATATTTCCGCGACCGCGGTCAGGACGCACTGATTATTTATGACGATCTGACCAAACAGGCCTGGGCCTATCGGCAGGTGTCGCTGCTGCTGCGCCGGCCGCCGGGCCGCGAAGCCTATCCAGGCGATGTGTTTTACCTGCACTCGCGCCTGCTCGAGCGTGCCGCGCGCGTAAATGAGGATTACGTCGAAAAATTTACCAAGGGCGAGGTCAAAGGCAAAACCGGTTCACTGACGGCACTGCCGATCATTGAAACCCAGGCGGGTGACGTGACCGCTTTCGTGCCGACCAACGTGATTTCGATTACCGACGGCCAGATCTTTCTGGAAAGCGACTTGTTTAACGCGGGTATCCGCCCTGCCATCAACGCCGGCGTCTCCGTGTCCCGGGTTGGCGGCGCTGCGCAGACCAAGGTGATCAAGAAGCTGGGCGGTGGCGTGCGCCTGGCGCTGGCCCAGTACCGCGAACTGGCGGCATTCGCGCAATTCGCGTCGGACCTGGACGAAACCACGCGCAAGCAGCTGGAGCGCGGACGTCTGGTGACTGAGCTGATGAAGCAGCCACAGTACGAGCCGCTGCAGGTTTGGGAAATGGCCTTGCTGCTGTTTGCCGTCAATGGTGGTTACTTTGACGATGTCGATGTGAAAAAAGCTCTGGCTGCCGAAAAGTCCATGCGCGATTACGTCAAGGCCAAGTTTGGCGATCTGGTGCAACGCATCGAAGACACCAAGGACCTGATCAAGGACGACGAAGAAAAGCTGACCGCCGCAATCAAGGACTGGAAACAGAACGGCTCATATTGAGCGGCGCCCAGAACTGACAAATTAACGTTTAAAATCAATAAGTTAAGATATGCCAGGCTCCAAGGAAATCCGCACCAAGATCAAGAGCGTACAGAATACGCGCAAGATCACCAAGGCGATGGAAATGGTTGCGGCTTCAAAAATGCGCCGTGCGCAGGAACGCATGCGCATGTCGCGGCCTTACGGCGAAAAGATCCGTAACGTTGCTGCGCATATCAGCCATGCAAATCCGGAGTACAAGCATCCGTTCCTGGTGCAGCGCGATTCGGTCAAACGCATCGGTATCATCGTCGTCACTACGGACAAGGGACTTTGCGGTGGCCTGAACACGAACGCGCTGCGGTTGGCGCTGAACAAGATCAAGGAATGGGAAAGTCAGGGCGAGGAAGTCGAAGTCTGTACGCTGGGTAACAAAGGGCTGGGCTTCATGCAGCGACTCGGCGCCAACATCTCCTCACAGGTCACCGGGATGGGCGACCAGCCGCAGTTGGATAAGCTGATCGGCGCCGTCAAGATCATGCTCGACGGTTATATGGAGGATCGCTTCGACCGTTTGATGATCATTTATACCAAATTCATCAATACGATGAAGCAGGAGCCGGTGGTTGAACAGTTGCTGCCGTTGTCGGGCGAGGCGTTGGGCACACCGGAGGGTTCGTGGGATTACATCTACGAACCGGATGCCAAGGCGGTGCTGGACCAGGTGTTGACGCGGTACATCGAAGCGCTGATTTACACGGGTGTTTCTGAAAATATGGCATCAGAGCAGTCGGCGCGTATGGTGGCAATGAAGGCGGCATCGGATAACGCCGGCAGCGTGATCGACGAATTGACACTGATTTACAACAAGTCGCGGCAGGCTTCGATTACGAAAGAGCTGTCCGAAATCGTCGGCGGCGCGGCTGCAGTTTGATTGTTTGACCAAATTTTGATTTAGGGATTGACCATGAGCCAGGGAAAAATCGTTCAGTGTATCGGCGCGGTGATTGACGTGGAGTTCGCGCGCGATCAGATGCCGAATATTTATGATGCGCTCAAAATGGATGGCACGGAACTGACGCTCGAAGTCCAGCAGCAGCTGGGTGACGGAGTCGTGCGTACCATTGCGCTCGGATCTTCTGACGGCATGCGCCGCGGCATGATGGTCACAAACACCGGCGGGCCGATTATGGTACCGGTGGGCCCGGCGACGCTGGGGCGCATCATGGATGTGCTTGGCCGGCCTATCGACGAAGTCGGTCCGGTCAAATCCGAAAAAACAATGTCTATCCACCGCAAGGCGCCGACGTTTGATGAATTGTCGCCTTCACAGGAATTGCTGGAAACCGGCATCAAGGTGATTGATCTCGTGTGTCCGTTTGCCAAGGGCGGTAAGGTCGGCCTGTTCGGCGGTGCCGGCGTGGGTAAGACCGTGAACATGATGGAGCTGATCAACAACATTGCCAAGGCGCACTCAGGACTTTCGGTATTTGCCGGTGTCGGTGAACGCACCCGGGAAGGTAACGACTTTTACCACGAGATGATGGACGCCGGGGTCGTTGATAAAAAAGATCTGTCGAAGTCGAAAGTTGCGATGGTGTACGGGCAGATGAACGAGCCGCCGGGCAACCGCCTGCGCGTCGCGCTGACCGGGCTGACCATGGCCGAAGCGTTCCGCGACGAAGGCCGCGATGTGCTGTTCTTCGTCGACAATATTTACCGCTATACGCTGGCCGGCACGGAAGTATCGGCGCTGCTGGGCCGGATGCCTTCAGCGGTGGGTTATCAGCCGACACTGGCCGAAGAAATGGGCCGCCTGCAGGAACGCATCACGTCGACCAAAACCGGGTCGATCACGTCGATTCAGGCCGTGTATGTGCCGGCCGATGACTTGACCGATCCCTCCCCTGCCACCACTTTCGGCCATCTGGATTCGACCGTCGTGCTGTCGCGCGACATCGCGTCGCTGGGTATTTATCCTGCAGTGGATCCGCTGGATTCCACATCACGGCAGCTTGATCCGCATGTGGTGGGCGAGGAGCATTACAACACCGCGCGCGCGGTGCAGGCGACACTGCAGCGCTACAAGGAATTGCGCGACATCATCGCAATTCTGGGCATGGACGAATTGTCACCCGAAGACAAGCTGGCGGTCTCCCGTGCCCGGAAAATCCAGCGTTTCCTGTCGCAGCCGTTCAGCGTAGCCGAGGTGTTCACCGGTTCGCCCGGCAAATATGTCACGCTGAAAGACACCATCAAGGGCTTCAACATGATCGTCAATGGCGAGTGTGACGCGCTGCCGGAGCAGGCGTTCTACATGGTCGGTGGCATCGAAGAAGCGTTTGAGAAAGCCAAGACGCTGCAATAAGGCAGATTTATTATGACCACTCACACCATGCACGTCGACGTCGTCAGCGCGGAAGAGCAGATCTATTCCGGCGAGGCGGAATTCGTTGTGCTGCCCGGTGAGGCCGGCGAACTCGGCATATATCCGCGGCACACGCCGCTGATTACCCGCATCAAGCCGGGTGAGGTGCGTATCAAGCCCGCAGGCGGCGGCGATGAAGAGCTCATTTTTGTCGCCGGGGGGGTGCTTGAAGTGCAGCCCAAGGTTGTAACCGTGCTGGCCGATACGGCGATACGCGGGGCAGACCTCGACGAAGCCAAAGCAATGGAGGCACTGAAGCAGGCGGAGGAAGCGCGCAAGACCGCCCAAGGGAAGCAGGAAGTGGCCACTGTCGAGGCGGAACTCGCGATGCTGGCCGCACAGCTTGCCTCGATCCGGAAGCTGCGCGGGAAACGTTGAGCTTTTATTCGCGCACGATGAACATGAAGGGCGGCTTTTAGCCGCCCTTTTTTGTCACTGCTGCCATGAGCATCGACACACCCTTCGACCTGCTGGTGGTCGGTGGCGGAATCAACGGCGTCGGCATCGCCCGCGATGCTGCAGGTCGCGGACTTTCGGTGCTGCTGGTTGAAAAGAATGATCTTGGCGGCGCCACCAGCTCTGCCAGCAGCAAGTTGATCCACGGCGGACTGCGCTATCTGGAGCAATTTGAATTCCGCCTGGTTGCAGAGGCATTGCACGAGCGCGAGGTGCTGTTGCGTGCCGCGCCCCATCTGGTGCATCCGATGCGCTTCGTTATGCCGCATGTCGCCGAGTTGCGGCCGGCATGGATGATTCGCGTGGGACTGTTTCTTTATGATGTGCTTGCCCGGCGACAGACCTTGCCCGGTTCCGCTTCAGTCCGCCTTTCGCGGCCACCGTACAATAATGGCCTGAACTCGGCGCTGGATCGCGGCTTTATCTATTCTGACTGTTGGGTCGACGACGCGCGGCTGGTGATCGCCACGGCCCGTTCCGCGGCGGCTTGTGGCGCAAGTATTCGCACTCGCACGGCGTGCACGGCATTGTACCGTGAGGCCAGGCTGTGGCGGGTGACACTGCAACCTGCCGCGGGCCCTGCTGAGGTAGTCTCCGCGAAGACCGTGATCAACGTTGCTGGCCCATGGGCCAAAAGTTTTCTGACGGATGTCGCAGCCTTGGATGTGCCGTTCGGACTGCGCCTCGTTCAAGGCAGCCATATTGTTGTTCCCAGGCTGTATGAAGGCGACCACGCATTTATCCTGCAGAACGATGACCATCGCGTCATTTTTGCTTACCCATATGAATCGCACTACACCCTGGTCGGCACCACGGATGTGGAACTCCCCGGTACACCCGAGCAATGTGCTGCCACCACGGAGGAGGTGCGTTACTTGTGCCGAGCCGTGAATCGCTATTTCCGGCGCAGCATAACCGAAGAAGATGTAGTGCATCGTTATGCCGGCATACGACCGTTGTTCGACGATGGTGCGGGGAATCCTTCGCAGGTTACCCGGGATTACGTTCTGCGCATGACCGGCGAACCGGGTACGGATGCGCTGTTGTCGGTATTCGGCGGCAAGATCACCACTTATCGGCGTTTGGCTGAAGAAGCGGTCGACGCCATGCGGCCCTGGTTTCCGCGCATGAAGGCGCGATGGACCGCGCACGCCCCGCTCGACGGAGGCGATCTTGGCGCCGGCGGGCTGGTAGATACGGAAAAACAGGCTGCGCGTGACTATCCCTGGTTGCGGTCGTCAGAGCGCACGGCGCTGGTCCGACGCCATGGCGCGAATCTGCCGCTGGTAATGGCTGGCGCAGCTTCGTTGGCCGACCTCGGCACTTGCTTCGGACCGGGCCTGTATGCGCGCGAAGTCGACTGGTTCATCACCGAGGAATGGGCGACTACCGCGGAGGATGTGCTGTGGCGTCGCACCAAGTGCGGCTTGCATCTGACGCCGACCGAGCAGCATGCGGTGGCGGCTTATATGATGCAGCGCGTAAGCTGATGTTTATGCGATAATTTTCCGATGCCCTTCCAAGTTGTAATTCTTGCCGCTGGCCAAGGTAAACGGATGAACTCCGACCTGCCCAAGGTCCTGCATCTGCTGGCTGGCCAGTCGCTGATCGCCCATGTAATTGCCACGGCGCGTGAACTTGCTGCCGGACAGATCTGCATCGTCCATGGTCACGGCGGCGATCAGGTGCGGCAGACATTGTCCGCGGAAGATCTTGTTTTTGCACTGCAGGCACCGCAACTGGGCACCGGCCATGCGCTGAAGCAGGCGCTGCCCAGACTGACCAAGGCTCCGGTGACGCTGGTGCTTTATGGCGATGTGCCGCTGGTCCGTGCGGAAACATTGCGCACACTGCTCGAAGCGGCCGAAGACGGTGTCGCCGTGCTGACGGCGGAAATGGAAGATCCCGCCGGCTATGGCCGTATCCTGCGCAACAGGTCAGGCCGCGTCACAGGGATTGTTGAACAAAAGGATGCCACTGCAGCCCAGCAGCGGATTCGCGAGATCAATACCGGCATCATGGCGCTGCCCACGGCGAAACTGCAGCCCTGGTTGTCTGCACTGAAGCAGAACAATTCGCAAAAAGAGTATTACCTAACCGATGTCATTGCATTGGCGGTGAAAGATCGTGTACCGGTGTTCGGTATCAAGGTGGCCGATCCGGGTGAAATTCAGGGCGTCAACAGCCGCGTACAGCTCGCCGAGCTGGAGCGCGCCTTTCAATGGCGACAGGCGATGAAACTGCTGGATGCCGGCGTTACCTTGACGGACCCGCTGCGCTTTGATTTGCGTGGAACGATGCGTTGCGGACGCGATGTGCAGATCGATGTCGGGTGTGTTTTTGAAGGCGGTGTAGAGCTTGCTGACGGCGTCAGTATCGGCGCCCATTGCCTGCTGAAGGACGTCGCCATCGGTGCCGGTACCCGGATAGAGCCTTTTTCCCATATCGATGGCGCACATATTGGTACGCTTTGCCGCATCGGACCTTACGCGCGCATACGACCCGGCACCCGGCTGGCGGCGGAGGTGCATGTGGGAAATTTTGTTGAAATCAAGGCCAGCGAGATCGGTGACGGATCCAAGGCGAACCATCTGGCTTACGTCGGAGACTCGACGGTTGGCCGCAACGTCAACATCGGTGCCGGGACGATCACCTGCAATTACGACGGTGCGAACAAACATCGCACGGTGATCGAGGACGATGTACACATAGGCTCCGATGTGCAGTTGGTGGCACCGGTGCGTGTTGCCCGCGGCACCACGGTTGGTGCGGGCACGACGTTGTGGAAAAACACCGCGGCTGGAGGCCTGGTGATCAATCCCAAAGCCCAGGAACACCGCCCGGGCTGGAAGCGCCCGAAAAAAACAAAAAAATGAACCTAATGACAGGACGGCATTAATCCATGTGCGGAATAGTGGGCGCTGTCACGGCGCGTGATGCCGTGCCCATCCTGATCGAGGGGCTGAAGCGGCTTGAATACCGGGGCTACGACTCAGCGGGTATTGCAGTCATCAATGGCGGCTTGCGCCGGTTGCGAAGTACCGGACGCGTGGCCGAACTCGAGCGCCTGGCGCAGGCGGGCAATGTAAGCGGAACCATCGGCATTGCCCACACCCGCTGGGCCACGCATGGTGCGCCGTCGGAGACGAATGCGCATCCGCATGTATCGGGTGGAATTTCGGTGGTGCACAACGGCATCATCGAAAATCATGAAGAGATGCGCGAAAAGCTGCGTGGACTTGGTTACAAGTTTGTATCGGATACGGATACCGAAGTGATCGCCCACCTGGTGCATTTGCACCTGGCGCAATGCGGCGACCTGTTCGATGCAGTCCGCCGCAGCTTGCACGAACTGGTCGGGGCCTATGCGGTTGCGGTCATCAATGAAACCGACGATACGCGCTTGATTGTCGCGCGTATGGGGGCGCCCCTGCTGCTTGGTCTGGGTGACGGGCAGAACTTTGCCGCCTCCGATGCCTCGGCGCTGATCCAGGTCACGCAGCGCGTGGTTTATCTGGAGGAAGGCGATTGTGCGGAACTGACCCGCGATCATGTGCGCATAGTTGATGCTGCCGGTCAGCCGGCAACGCGTGCAGAACAGATTTCGGAGTTGACCGCCGAGGCTGTCGAACTCGGGCCGTACCGGCACTACATGCAGAAAGAGATTTTTGAACAGCCGATGGCGGTGGCCAACACGCTGGAAATGGTCACCAACGCGCGTGCTGTAGTGCCCCAGATCTTTGGCAGCAAGGCAGAAGAAATATTTAATAAAATCAACAGGTTACTAATACTTGCCTGCGGCACCAGCTATCACGCGGGCATGGTCGCCCGGTACTGGATTGAGGCCGTCGCCGGGTTGTCATGCAGCGTCGAGATTGCCAGCGAATACCGGTATCGCGAAGCATTCTGCGAACCAGATACGCTGGTGGTCACGATTTCGCAATCGGGCGAGACGGCAGACACACTCGCAGCGCTGCAGTACGCCAAGCAGCGCGGCCATCGTTACAGTCTGACAATTTGTAACGCGCCGGAATCGGCGCTGGTGCGCGCATCCGACCTGCGGTTCCTGACCCGCGCCGGACCGGAGATCGGCGTGGCATCAACCAAGGCGTTTACGACGCAACTGGTGGCGCTGGTGATGCTGACTATGGCGCTGGCCAAGCAGCGCGGGCGGTTGACGACGGAACCTGAGGCGGAACTGTTGCATGCGCTGCGCCATCTGCCCGCGGCGTTGACCCATGTGCTCGCAATCGAACCGCAGATCGAGATTTGGGCGGAGCAATTTTCACGCAAGGAACATATGCTGTTCCTCGGCCGCGGCATCCATTATCCGATTGCGATGGAAGGCGCGCTAAAGCTCAAGGAGATTTCATACATACATGCGGAAGCCTATGCTGCTGGCGAATTGAAACACGGGCCCCTGGCGCTGGTGGACCGCAATATGCCGGTGGTTGCGGTTGCCCCTAAAGACTCGTTGCTGGAAAAATTGAAATCGAATCTGCAGGAAGTTCGCGCCCGCGGCGGGGAGCTCTATGTGCTTGCGGATCAGGACGCCCGAATCGTGCCGAGCGACGGTGTCCATGTCATACAGATGCCCGACCATGCCGGCCTGCTGTCGCCCATACTGCACACCGTACCGCTGCAACTGCTGGCTTACCATACCGCATTGCATCGCGGTACCGATGTCGACAAGCCGCGGAACCTCGCCAAATCGGTGACGGTGGAATAGAGCGTCTCCCGGTTTATCCGGCGCGGCGGCACGCACTGCGGTCTTTCGTCGGGATTGCGCTTGATACCCGCCGTGCCCGGACTTTCCAAAATCGATGCATTGCACGGCCATGATCCGCACATCGCAATGCGTCTGAAATCCGGTTTGTCACAGCTCGCTGCCGGGCAACCGGCATTAATTGATTGCTGGCTGATGTTATCGGCGCTGACCTTGAATGCGCTGATCGCCGCCGCAGCTTGAGCTCAACTCAGTCCGGCGCCTCCGGCGGCAGTTTGCGCCGGGGCTTGCGTCCCGACTTCGCCGCGAGCCGGTCATAAATGAACCGCGGCAGCACGTGCATCAGTCGCGCCACAACGGCCATTTGCCAGGGGATCACCGCGTAATCCTTTCGCCTGGTGATGATCGTGGCAATTTTCTCGGCGGCGGTTTCGGCCGTCATGATGAATGGCATGCGGTAGGGGTTATGCGCCGTCATCGCCGAGACGATATATCCGGGGCAAACCGTAATTACCGTGATCCCGCTGTTCCGCAACTCTACCCGCAGGCTCTCCAGATAGCTGATGACTGCAGCCTTCGATGCCGAATAAGCGCCGGATCCGGGCAGGCCCCGGTAGCCGGCGACGCTGGCGACGCCGACCAGCACGCCGCGACCACGCTCACGCATCGCCGCAATATAGGGCTGAAAGGTATTGATCATGCCGATGACGTTGATGTCGAAGACATCCCGGAAGGCCTGCTCATCCTCTGCCAGTTCTGTCAGCGTGCCGATACTGATGCCTGCATTGGCAATGACCACATCCGGCAGGCCGCAGCATTTGACAAACGCCTCGGCGGCGCTGCGCATCGCATTCGAGTCGCGCACATCAGCTGCGCGATATGTGCAGCGACCGGGATACTCCCGTTCAAGGCGCTCCAGGGCATCCGTGTTGCGCGCGATCAGACTTACCATTCCACCGCTGCCGGCATAATGGCGGGCAAGCGCAGTACCCAGCCCGCCAGAGGCGCCGGTAACAACGACATGCTCATGAGTTCGGGCGGGCATGAAAATTATGCCGGCGCGTTACGCCATCAGCGCGCGCTTGCCTGGTCTCTGATGCGTCGCACCAGGCCGTCCGTGACGGTGACCATGTGTTCCAGCGACTCAACCATGCTGCCGGAAGTCAGATAACGGCCCTGGACCACCAGGGACGGGGTTCCGCCGACTTTGTACATGCGGGTCAGCTTCGCCGCTTCTTCAACTTTGTGTTGTACCGCCGCTGACGCATAGGTTTCGTCCCAGCGCTCGCGGTTGATGCCATGGCGTACCGCCCATGCTGTCATGACCTCGGGTTTGCTCATGGACAGTTTTTCGACATGGTATCCGTGGTAGACCTGCTGGTGCAGGCGTTCTACTTCGCCCAGCGCCTCCAGCGTGTAGTAAATGCGCGCATGTGGCAGCCAGCTATCCCGCAGCACCGCCGGAATTTTGCGTACCGTCACATCGGGGGGTTTACGGCTGATCCAGCGCTCGAGAAACGGCTGCAGGTTGTAGCAATGCGGGCAGCCATACCAGAAAAAATCGATGACTTCGATCCCTTCGGTTACGCTGACAGGCTGAGGATCAATCGCCCGGTAGTCGATCTCAGCCCGCAGTATTCCTGTTTGCTGGGCGGCTGCGTAACCGGCCGGGAAAAACAGCAGCGCGATGACACAGGCAGCCAGTCCTGCCCGTGCCAGCAGCATGATTTACTTGCTCCCCTTGCTTTTCCGTGCCTCAGCGATCAAATCGTCGACGACTTGGAAGAACCGGTCGTAGTCGATGGTGCGATCCGCTTTGAGGGTCATGGAAGGTGCAGTCAGGTA
This sequence comes from Betaproteobacteria bacterium, assembly GCA_029883965.1. Taxonomy (GTDB): domain Bacteria; phylum Pseudomonadota; class Gammaproteobacteria; order Burkholderiales; family SG8-41. The sequence continues at coordinate 4,630 of JAOUIN010000001.1, read as the reverse complement.
CTTACCGTCGATGATCAGCGCGGGCGTACCCGGAATGTCAAACTTGCGGGTCAGTTCGATCGAGCGCTGGGTGCGGCCGTTGATGCCGAAAGAGTTATAGGTGTCGGCAAATTTCTTGCGATCAACGCCTTTGCTCGCTACCCAGTCGAAAATGGCATTTGCGTCCTGCAGGCGCACCCGTTGCTTGTGCAGGGCGGTAAATACTTCCTGATGCAGCTTGTCGACCAGACCCATGGCCTCGATAGTGTAATAAGCCCGGGTCAGCGGCACCCAGGAATCTTGGAATACCGCCGGAATGCGCCGGAACTCGACATCCGCAGGTTTGCGTTTGAGCCAGGCTTCAAGCGCCGGCTGCAGATTGTAGCAATGCGGGCAGCCATACCAGAAAAACTCCATTACTTCGACCTTGCTGCCGCTTTCGGTGGGTTGTGGTACCCGGACCGGTGCATAGTCCTTGCCGGCAGTCAATTGGGCTGCATGGGCGGTAAAAAACAGGCTGAGGCCGGCCACAATCAGCGCGTACCGGAACAGGGCAGTCAGTCGCATGGTGTCTCCAGTAAGGGTCTATCTATCGGCGTCGCGAACTTTGATCAGCGTCGTATCAACACCGTTCTTCTTCAGAGTGTCCCGAGTCCGGTTCAGTTCCTCAACGCTGCCATAGGGTCCGAGGCGTACGCGGTGCCATACGCCGCGGTCGGGTAGCGTCGTGGTCTGAACGGAGGCCTGCATGCCGATCAGCGCCAGCCGCGCTTTCAGATTATCGGCATCGGGCGCATTCTGGAAAGCGCCGGCTTGCAGATAAAAAGATTCTTTCGATGCAGCCTTGGTTTCGCGTAACTGTTGTTCCGTCGCGGGTTCTTCTACGCCGGGCAAAATCTTGTAAAAATCGAAACGGGGTTTGATCTCGGCAGTTTTACCGTCTTTTGCGGCCGGTTTGGCGACTTCCGCGGGCGCCGGTTTTACCGGATCCGGCTTGACGGCCTGCGGACGCGGCTGGAACGGGTTGGGCATCTTGTTGATATACCAGGCGACGCCCAACGCAATGCCCAGACCCAGTACCAGGCCGATCAGTATCCCGATGATCAGGGACCCGCCGCTGCTGCGGGAGGTGCTTTTGCGGTCGCTGCTTTTGTAGTCTCGGCTCACGCGGCAATCTTACATTTTTTCGGGTGCGGTCACACCCAGTAGCGCAAGTCCATTGCGCAGGACCTGGCGCACCGCGAGGGCCAGCGCCAGCCGGGCAGCTTTCAGTGCGGAGTCATCGACCAGGAAACGCTCTGCATTGTAATAACTGTGAAACTCACCCGCGAGGTCTTTCAGATAAAAGGCGACGCTGTGCGGGGCCAGATCGCGTGCGGCATTCTCGATGATTTCCGGAAACTCCATCAGGCGTTTAAGCAGAACGGTCTCATGCGGCGATACCAGCGGCGTGGTATCGATGCCCCGCAGTGAATTTTCGTCGCCGCCCCACTGCTCGAGCACGCTGCATACCCGCGCGTGTGCATACTGGATGTAATACACGGGATTGTCGTTGCTTTGCGACTTCGCCAGGTCAAGGTCAAAGTCGAGATGCTGGTCGCTTTTGCGCAGCACATAGAAAAAGCGTGCAGCATCATTGCCAACTTCCTGCCGTAATTCACGCAGCGTGACAAACTCGCCCGACCGGGTGGACATCGAGACTTTCTGCCCGTTGCGGTAGAGCACGGCGAATTGCACCAGTGCGACATTCAGCCGGTCCGGATCCTGCCCGACCGCGGCCAGTGCGCCTTTTACGCGGGGAATATAGCCATGATGGTCAGCGCCCCAGACATCGATGACCCGGTCATAGCCGCGTCCGAACTTGTCGATGTGATAGGCAATATCGCTGGCAAAGTAGGTGTACTGCCCGTTTTCCCGCTGCACCACGCGATCCTTCTCGTCGCCAAAGTCGCTGGATCGAAACCATCTGGCACCGTCCTGGAGGTAAATATGGCCACGTTGCTCCAGATCGCGCACAGCCTGTTCAACCCGTCCCGACGTAAACAACGAGCGCTCGGAGAACCACTGATCGAAGGTGACGCCGAATTCAGCCAGGTCATTCCTGCAATCCGCCAGCTGGGTCTCCAGCGCGTGGCGATGTACCCGATCGTAGTCCTTACCCAGCAGACGCTTGGCATTGGCGATCAAATCATCCAGATGCTTTTCCGGATCAGAGCCGACATCCGCAGCACCGGCGACGACATCCGTCCAGACCCTGTCGAAACGTGTGTCGTCGGTGCTACGCAGTTGCGCCGCCATGGCGCGTACATAATCGCCCTGGTAGGCATTGGGCGGAAAGGACAAGGTTGCGCCACCGGACTCGAGATAACGCAACCAGGTTGAAAGCGCCAGAATGTCCATCTGGCGGCCGGCATCATTGACATAGTACTCGCGCGACACATCGAATCCCGCCATGGCGAGGATCGCAACAACGCTGGCGCCGTAGGCGGCACCGCGGCCGTGGCCGACGTGCAACGGACCGGTTGGATTCGCCGAGACGAATTCCACCTGCGTTTTTCGTTGCTGCCCGTAGGTGCCGGCACCGTAGCGATCGCCGGCGGCCAGAACGCGGCTGACCACCTGCTGCTTGTAAGCATTGGTCAGAAACAGGTTGATGAACCCCGCGCCGGCGATTTCAGTTTTTTCCACGTGGGGGGAGGCGGGCAATGCCGCAACGAGCTGTTGGGCAATGTTGCGCGGGTTGCCGCGCAGCTCTTTTGCCAGCAGCAATGCAATGTTGCAGGCGAAATCCCCGTGCTGCTCCAGTTTTGGCCGGTCCAGCAGGATCGGCGCATTGCTTCCTGCCGGAACCACGCGTGCAAGCGCGTCCCGGAGCAGGCCGGTGAGCAGCGTTCTGGCATCGGCGGGCGCGGATGTCATTTCAGGGTGATTGGATGGCACGGGGCGACAGACCGACTTGCAAGGGTTGCAGGGATTCTGCGACGGGAAAAGTGGCGGATTTTAACACGGCACAGAGATTCGCCCTGCTTAGAAATCCAGCGGATCGACGTCGAGCGACCAGCGTGCGGCAGTACTCTTGGTGCCGGCAAGCAGCGGGTGCCAGGCGTTCAGGAAAGAGCGCAGTTCCGCACGCGATCGGGACTGCACCAGCAGCTGCGCACGCTCGCGCCCGGCTTTGCGCATCATGTTCGCGGGTACCGGCTCGTAGATTGTTATGCCGGAATCGAGTTTGCGCGCCGCGCGCACGGCCTGCGCCAAAAACTGAAGCGCGGTGTTCAGCCCACGCGCTTCGGCACGCAACAATGCCTGATACACGTACGGTGGAAAACCGGCCTGACGGCGTTCGGCGAGCTGGGCGCGGGCAAATGAGTCGTAATCCTGGCTGCGTAGCGCTGCATACAGAGGATGATCCGGGAACTGGGTCTGTATCAGGACCTCGCCCGGGACCGCACCGCGGCCGGCACGCCCCGCGACCTGGGTGAGCAGGGCATAGAGGCGTTCGGTTGCGCGAAAATCACTACTGTAGAGCATGCTGTCAGCGTTGACCACGCCGACCAGATTCAGATGAGGGAAGTCATGCCCCTTCGCCAGAATCTGGGTGCCGACCAGAATGTCGATCTCGCGCTCGTGTATGCGGGCGCGCATGTTCTGCCAGGCGCCCTTGGGCTGCGTCGTGTCGCGGTCGATGCGCAGTATGCGCGCCTCCGGGAAACGTGCTGAGAGGGCGGCTTCGACGCGCTGGGTGCCCTGCCCGACCGGGGCCAGATCGGTATCGCCGCACGACGGGCAGGCGTGGGGCACTGCGCCGGCGTAGCCGCAATGGTGACAGCGCAACTGGCGGTCGCGCATATGCAGGACCAGGCGGGCCGAACAGCGGCGACAGTCCGAGATCCACCCGCAGCTGCCGCACATCAGTACCGGCGCATAACCGCGGCGGTTGATGAACACCATGCTTTGCTCGCCGCGTGCAATGCGTTTCGCAATGGCTGAGATCAGCTCACCGGCGAGGCCGTCTGACGGGCGTTGTTGCCGCAAATCGATACAGGAAATCGTCGGCAGTCCTGCCTGTATGCGGCTTTTCAGCGTCAGCAGGCGGTAGCGCTGATCCACGGCATTGCGATAGGTCTCCAGCGCAGGCGTTGCCGACCCGAGCACCACGGGTACGTCGCGCTGTCGGGCGCGCACTACGGCCAGGTCGCGGGCGGAATAGCGGAATCCCTCGCCCTGTTTGAATGAGGAATCATGCTCCTCGTCGACGATGATCAGGCCCAATGCCGGCAGCGGCGTGAACACCGACAGCCGTGTGCCGAGGACAATGCGCGCATGACCGCAGCGGGCGGTCTGCCAGCGTTCCGCGCGCGCTCCGTCGGCGAGACCGCTGTGGAGCGTGGCCAATGGAACCCCGGGAAAGCGCGCAGCGATCAGCGACTCCAGCTGGGGTGTGAGCGCAATTTCCGGCACCAGCAGCAACACCTGGGCCTTTTGTGCCAGTGCCAACGCGATGGCGTGCAAATAAACTTCTGTCTTGCCGCTGCCGGTGATGCCCCAAAGCAACAGCGCCTGATAGGATCCCAGCGCACCCCGGATCGCATCGAGTGCGGCGGACTGTTCACCGGTCAGGTTTGGGCCCGCAGCAGGAACCGTTGTCGCT
>JAOUIN010000399.1 GCA_029883965.1 Betaproteobacteria bacterium | reverse complement strand
AGGGCCGTGGACATCCATGTTGTCCCGCGTCACCCGCTGCACGACTTCCTGGGAATAATTCATCACCAGCACGTTATTGCCCAGGTCCGGCAGCTTGCGGTCACGTTCCCACGCGGTACGCAGCACGAATGAACGCAGCGCTTCGGTCAGCATGTACATTTCGTTGAGTTTCAGTTGTATCAGCTGGTGGTCGATCAGCAGTTTCCCGGCACGCTTGTGGCTGCGCGCAAACGCCATTGCCATGCCCACCGCATCGTCGCAGATGCCCAATGCATTGGCCGCGAGTTCGATGTCGCCGAATTCCGATTTGTCGGTCGCGCGCGCCTTGACGCCGCCATTGACTTCGCCGACTACGTTCGCATGCGGCACCCGCGCGTTTTCGAATATCAGTTCGCCGTTCTGGTAGAAACGCCAGCCGCGCTTGTTGAACACCTTGCCGATGCGGAATCCCGGCGTGTCCTTGGGGATCATGAACATCGTGCTGCCCTCGCGGATGCCGACATCCGGATTGGTGCGGGCATCGACAAAAAACAGTTTCGCCACGCTGCCATTGGCGATGAACATCTTGGTGCCGTTGAGGATCCAGTCATCCCCGTCACGCTCGGCGCGCAGCTTCCATCCGGCCTTCAGATCGTTCTCCGGCGGCATGCGGTTATCGGACCCGGCGTTGGCCTCCGTCCCGCCTTTACCGAGCACGAAGGTGTCGTCGGCAATGAACGGTTTCAGGAAGCGCTCCTTCTGGTCCTTGGTGCACGACGCAGCAATCAGATGGCTCCATTTCCAGCACTGGCTGAATGTTTTCGATACCGAGCTGTCGCCGCGCGCGAGTTCCGCCATGACGATGGCCTGGGTCACAAAATCGGCCTCATGCCCACCCCACTCGCGTGGCACCGCCAGCGTGCGAAAACCCAGCTTGGATCCCTTGGTGATGATTTCCCAGTCGAACGTGTCCTTGGGGTTGGCGATCTGGTCGCGCGCCACCGACATCGGCCGGATTTCTTCTTCTGCAAATTTGCGCGCTTCCATCTGCCAGCCGCGCTGCTCTTCATTCAGGGCAAAGTCCATTTCGACTCCTGATAAAAATAATTAAAATCAATAACTTATATGGTGGTTATGCGCTGCCGGTCACGGCCTCAGCCACGACCAGCGGTGCCGCGAGGTCGCAGTCCGTTGCGTGCCGCAGCACCAGCGTGTCATGCACATATTTCTGCAACGGCATGTCGCGCATCACGCCCATCGCACCGAAGCACTCCGCCGCTTCGAGCGTGGCCCGGTGCAGCGACTCGGCGGTGAAAGTGCGCGCCACCACGGCCCACGGCAGATCGCTGACGCTGCGATCGGCCACGGCTTCCGGATGATCCGCCAGCCACGCCGCTTTCCAGGTCAGCCCGCGCGCGGCCTCGAGTTGAATCGCGACGTCCGCGAGTTTCATGCCGATGGCCTGATGCTCGACGATGTAACGTCCACCCTGCCAGCGCATCTTGGCATAGTCGATCGCAGCCTCGTAGGCGGCGCGCGCTACACCGATATTGATGGCCGCCATCTGCACCGCATGGCGAGCAGCGATGTTGATCTGCAGCCGGTGCGCGGCATCCGCCGCGAGCACATCGGTTTCGGCCACGCGGCAGTTGGTCAGCGTAACGGCCGCCACCGCGCCATGGTGCCAGCGCGCCTGCGCACCGCCGGCACTGAAAGCCGGCAACGGTGCCTCGACCTGCAGGCCCTTGGCTTCCTGCGCCACCAGCAGCGTAACCGTGCCCGGCGCTGCCGCGATCTTTGCCTGCACCACGAACAGCCCGGCAACCGGTGCGTTTGACACGAACGACGCCGTGCCGTTGACCACCCAGCCTTTGCCGTCACGTTCGGCCGTGATCTGCGGAGTGCCTGCAGGCGGCGCCGCATCAGCGGGTGCCGTATGGTTATAGTGCCAGCCGCGTTCGGCAGCACTGTCCGGCGCAATCATCGCCAGATGAAACCGGTCGCTGCTCTCGAAGCGCGGCAGCCAGCGTCCGCGCTGTTCATCACTCATGGCATTGCCCAGCACTTCGCGCGCCAGCAGCGCAGTCTCACCGAGCACGACGGCCAGATCGACGTCGCCTGCAGCAACTTCCTCCAGCAACAGGCACGTGGTCAGTGTGTCCGCGCCGGCCCCGCCCGCTTCTTCGGACAATCCCAGGCCGCGCAATCCCATCTGTGCCGCCTGGTCCAGAAAATCGGTCATCAGCGGTTTTTCAAACGGCTCGAGCCGTTTTGGATCGATGGCGGCC
>JAOUIN010000398.1 GCA_029883965.1 Betaproteobacteria bacterium | reverse complement strand
CGACACCGGCACATCGCACGATTGCACCGGCTTGCCATCGACGATGACCATGCAAGCGCCGCACAATCCCGAACCGCAACCGTAGCGGCTGCCCACGAGGCCAAGGTCGTTGCGCAGCGCATAGAGCAACGGGGTTTCCGCGTCAGCCTGTACTGAACGCGCCTTGCCATTCACTTGCAGAGTCAGCGCCATATTAAATAATCCAATAAAAACAATAAGTTATCATGATTCCGCCTTGCCGATACCGGCGCGGCAGCCTATACTCCGCTTTCTCATTTCATCACCACTGCACCGCATGCCTGAAGGCACTGAAATCGACGCCATCGTCGCGCGCATCGCCGAACTCAAGCTCGAGCATCGCGACCTCAACGACGTCATCGACCGGCTGGCGGCAGCGCCGATACTCGATCAACTGCAACTGCAGCGCCTGAAAAAACGCAAACTGCTGGTCAAGGATCAGATCGCTATGCTCGAGCGCCAGCTCACGCCCGACATCCCCGCCTGATTACGCGCTTCCGTACCAGCTGCGCGCCGCGCGCGCACGATGCCACGCGAGGCCGATGATAAAAGCCCCGAGCAGAACGAACCATAACAACGACCAGCCGGCGATGGTCAATCCAAGAAAACGCCAGCCGGCCTCGGCACACTCACCGGATCCCGACAGCACCTTCTCCAGCATGCGCATCAACGGAAACTGCTCAAGCATGTACGACAAACCCGGTCCGCAGGCAGGCACCTGATCGGCCGGCAGGCTCTGCAGCCAGACATGGCGCGCGGCGAGCCCCGCGCCGGTTGCCGCAAAAAGACCACCGAACACGGCATACACGATGGCACCGGTTTTCCCGGGGCCGTGCAGCGCGCCCAGCAGGAACACCGCGCTCAGTGCGATGAACGCAACGCGCTGGAATATGCACAGCGGGCACGGATCCTGTCCGTCGACGTATTGCAGATACAGGCCGAAACCGAGCAGCGACACGCAAATCACGACGCCGGCGACATAACCAATGCGGGTATTCATGGACATCGCCTAAACGTAAGCCAATAAGCGGCCACAGGCAAGCACGCCCACCCAGATCAGCAGGGATGCCGCCGCGTGCAGCTTCGCCGCGGGCGGGATCGCCGTTTCCCGGTCCCAGGCAGCGACATTGCGATAGGTGCCGGCGTGAAACAGCGCCGCATTGATGCCGGCACAGAACAGCAGCGACATCTTGGTGATGAATGCCGTATTGCTGATCAGGTCGCCGGCATGCGCGGTGAACATCAGCAGGCCGGAGGGCACGATTACGATCAGCGCGCCCATGCTCCACGGCAGCACATGGCGGGCGAGCACCTGTACCGGCAGCGCCTTCGACAGACCCAGCAGCCGCAGATCGAGCACGATGATCGAACCGACCAGCGTGACGAAACCGACAATATGGAAAATTTCGACGATCGGGTACAGCCACAGGTCGTGGCGCATCGCCACCGCCAGTGGCAGTCGCTCGATCGCCGCCAGCGGCGCGCCGGGATCGGTCACCGCAGTTCGACAGTCTTGCCGCCGACGATGATGCGTTCAGCGCGCATTTCATCGGGCTTGCTGCGATTGCCATAGCCCACGACGGTCACGGTGCTGCCGACCTTCAGGTCCGCGGGCGGCAGTCCGCGCGCAGTCATACGTGACGGCGGTGCCAGTACCGCATTCCAGGTCTTCCCGGCGGTCACCAGCTTGATGTGGCCGTGCGGATGCTCGTAGCCGGACTCGGCAATGGTGCCGGTCAGCCTGAGCTCCTTGCTGTTATCGTATTCGCTCCAGCCGTGATGGGCCAGCGCCGGCAGGCCGAGCGTAATCAGAAACGAAAACAGGACTAATGCTTTCCTGGACATCCTGCACCTCCTTCATGCCATACGAAAAAGACCGGCGCTACTTTATACTCAATTCAATATGCGAGTCACGCGCAGCATCGTCATCGACGAATCCGAACTGGTCGAGCGCTTCATCCATGCGTCCGGACCTGGCGGGCAGAACGTCAACAAGGTTGCCACCGCAGTGGAACTGCGGTTTGACGCGATGCACTCACCCAATCTGCCGGAGCATGTGAAAACGCGGCTCGCCGCGCTTGCGGGCCGGCGGCTGTCCGGCGACGGCATACTGGTCATCAGCGCCCAGCGCTTTCGCAGCCAGGCGCGCAACCGCGAGGATGCCCGCGCGCGGCTGGCGGCACTGATCCGTGCCGCGGCCACGCCGCCCAAACTGCGGCGCGCCACGCGACCGTCACGGGCCGCGAAACAG
>JAOUIN010000397.1 GCA_029883965.1 Betaproteobacteria bacterium | reverse complement strand
GGATTAAGCCAACTCGCAACGCAAGGCCCCGATTTCAACGCGTCAAAGCGCTCCTGCGATCCGCCGGTTTCAACAAAACGATAATCGTCTGCGCCCAGCCCGTTTTCGGCGAGCAATCTGCGCAACACCAGCGCATAGCCGCTGTTCGCGCCATCGACCGCGATATCGCGACCACGAAGGTCGGCAAAGGATTTGATGCCGGACGCAACCACCAGCGACAGCTCCGGCGCGTGGCCCTGCGCCATGACGATGCACAGGTCACTGCCGGTTTCAACAGCGCGCACCACATGGTCGGACTGCTGGAAACCGATGTCGTAACCACCGCTGCGCAACTGCTCGAGCTGGTGCGTCGATGAACCGGTCAGCGTGACGTCGACCGCCACACCTTCGCTTTCAAAGAGTTTGCGCGCCTGCGCGACGTACAGCGGCCACGCATTGACGCCTTCTGAAATGATCGCCAGCCGGACCGGCGCTGAATCCCCCGCTGCGGACATGTCCCCTCGCATTCGGTCTCGTTATGAAAAGCCGCCGCGTCTGACATCCCGCCGCGCAAACCTTTAACCTGCCCGAATGTAGCCGCCGTTCAACCAATAGTCAACAATTCAACCACATTGGTTGAAAACCGGCCTTACCGGAATTGCCGTCATTGCCGCACCGCACAAGAGTAGAAATCGGCAGAAATCCGGTTTATGCGCCTTGCTGCTGGTCGACTGGAATCGACTTTATGCCAACCAATTGACCAAATTGGTCCGAGCATGCACAATCACTGCAACCAGGCATCCTCATGACCACGACACGCCGCTCCGACCACAATCCCGACCGCCGCGACGGCAAGCGCGACGGCACCCAGGACGTCCGCGCCTTCCTGCTCGAAGCCGTCGCACAGGGCGCCATCGGTCCCGGTGGCAAACTGCCGACCGAGCGCGAACTGGCCCAGCGCTTCGGGCTGCCCCGGAACGCCGTGCGCAAAACGCTGGCGCAGCTCGAAGCCGAAGGCGCGATCACCCGCCATGTCGGTCGCGGCACGTTTCTCGCCGACGCCGGCGGCTTTCCGGCCGACAGCGTCACCCACACCAGTCCCGCCGAACTGATGGAAGCGCGCATGCGCCTCGAGCCTGTGCTGGCGGATCTGATCGTGATCAGCGCCACGCCGGCTGATTTTGAGCGCATGGACACCTGTCTGGACCGCGCCGAACACGGCACCACTCTCGATGATTTCGAGGTCTGGGACGCCGCGCTGCATCAGGCCATGGCCGCCGCCACGCATAACCGGTTCATCATCCGCGTATTCGACATGGCCACCGCCGTACGCCACCAGACGGAATGGGGCAAGCTCAAGGATCGCGTGGTCACCACCGAGCGCCGCGTCAAATACCAGCAGGAACATCGCGCCATCGTCAACGCGCTGAAAGCACGCGACGCCGACCGGGCGCGCGCTGCGATCCTCACCCACCTGCAGCACGCACGCCGCAACCTGTTCGGCTTCTAGCACCGCACGCGCTACACTGGCGCGATGGACATCTCGATCACTTCCGCAGTCGTGATCCTGCTGCTGGTCATGGACCCGGTGGGAAACATCCCCGTGTTCGTGTCACTGCTGCAGCAGGTGCCGGTCGAACGCCGCAACCGCGTGATCGTGCGCGAATGCGCCATCGCTTTCGCCCTGCTGCTGTTCTTCATCTTTTTCGGCCGCTGGATCCTTGACCTGCTGGGGCTGTCGGACACCTCGCTCAACATCGCCGGCGGTGTGATCCTGTTCCTGATCGCGCTGCGGCTGATCTTCCGTCATCCCGAAGGCGTGTTCGGTGCCGATGACGGCGTCGAAGGTGAACCCTTTATCGTGCCGCTGGCCATACCCTCGATAGCCGGTCCGTCGGCGATTGCCACCATCGTGCTGCTGGTATCACGCGCGCCGGAACGCCTGCCTGAATGGATCATCGCGCTGGGCGTCGCCAGCGCCATCACGCTGATGCTCCTGCTCGCTGCCGGACGCATCGCCCGGCTGGTCGGCCGCCGCGGCCTCGCCGCCCTGGACCGCCTGATGGGCCTGGTCCTGACCGCAATCGCCGTGGAAATGCTGTTGAAGGGCATTGAGAGCTTTGTCCGGGGCTTTTAGGACCGTGCCGGGGCACGTCCCCTGCCCTTTACAGGCGGCCATACGCGCGTGTTGATATCTCGGATGAACCGGATTCGCGCAGACCGCTTACAAAACGCGATTGCCGCTGTCAATCCCCCGCGTTGTAGGCAAAAACACCACGGGCAAACCCACGCT
>JAOUIN010000088.1 GCA_029883965.1 Betaproteobacteria bacterium | reverse complement strand
AGTTCGCCCAGGAAAGCGGACTGCGCGTGATGGGGCCTAACTGCAACGGACCGGTGAACTTCGTCGACCGCTTCTCGATGACGGGCGGGTTTGCCGTGTCCAATCTTACGCAGCCCGCCGGCAATGTCGGCCTGGTCAGCCAGAGCGGCGGACTCGGTCAGACCAACATCATGTGGCGCGCGGTGAAAGCCGGCGTGCACATGAGCTATCAGGCGAGCTGCGGTAACGAGGCCGATCTGAGTGTGATCGATTTCGCGCGCTTCATGATCGAGGGTGAGCGCACCGATGTGGTGATGATGGCGCTGGAAGCCGTGCGTGACGGCGCGCAGTTCCTCGAACTCGCGCAGCTTGCTGCCGAACGTGAAAAGCCGCTGATCGTCCTCAAGTTCGGTCTGACGGACGCAGGCAGGCGCGCGGCTGCTTCCCACACCGGCGCAATTACCGGCTCGGACGATGTGTTCAGCGCAGTTTGTGATCAGTTCGGCGTGATCCGGGTGCAGGACTGTAACGAGCTCTATGAGCGCGCCATCGTGCTGCGCAATAAGCGCCTGCCCAAAGGCCGGCGTGCGGCGTCCATGTCGCTTTCCGGCGGCAACGTCGTGCAGATGGCCGATGTCGGTACGCATCTGGGCCTGAGCTGGGAAAACTACACCGCGACCACGGATGCGCGGCTCGCAGAATTGATTCCGGGTTACGGCAAGGTCGGCAATCCGACGGACATGACCTCGCTCGCAACCGGCCAGCCCGAAATATTCCGCAAGGCGCTGGAGATCATCACCGAAGACGCGAACGTGGACGTCATGATGCCGGTGTTCACGTTTACCAATAAGGCGGATCTGGAACATGCGGCGGCGCTCTCGCGCGACGGAACCAAGCCGCTGGTCATGCTGCTGACCGGCGGCTGCAATGACGACGAGACCCTGAACGTGGATGTGCTGGTGGCCAAGGGTGCCGCTGCCTATCGCAACACCGTGGACGGACTCAAGGCGGTATGTGCGGCAATTGCTTATCGAGAATTCCTCGACCAGCGACGTGCGCAGCCGGCGCCGGTGCGGCCGGCGGGGGTGAACGTGGCCGCGGTCGCAGCGAAACTGAAGGCCGCTGCTGCGGGCGCGCTCAGCGAGCGCGTGAGCAAATCACTGCTGGCGGATTACGGGCTGCCTGTCCCGGCGGAGCATTTGGCTGCCAGCGCGGACGAGGCCGTTGCCCACGCGCGCGCGATCGGCGGTGCGGTGGCGCTCAAGGTCGAGTCGCCCGACATTGCGCACAAGACCGAGGCCGGGGCAATACGCCTGGGCCTGACCACGGAACAGGAGGTGCGCATCGCCTACGCGCTGGTGGTCGACGCGGCACAGCGTTACAAAAGCGACGCGCGCATCAGCGGTGTGCTGGTGCAGGAAATGGTGCCTGCCGGTGTGGAAATGATGATCGGGGTGGTCCGTGATCCGGTCTTCGGCCCGATTCTTGCCGTAGCGCTGGGCGGAATCTACGTCGAAGTGCTGCGTGACGTGACCTACCGGGTGCCGCCGGTCACAGCGTCCGACGCGCGCGACATGCTGCGCGAGCTGCGCGGCTACCGCATGCTCGAGGGCGTGCGCGGCAAACCTGCAGCCGACATCGACGCGCTGGTCGATTGCATCGTGCGCTGCTCGTGGTTCGCGCACGATCACGGTGCGCATATCGCGGAGCTGGATGTGAACCCGCTGATGGTTCTGGAACGGGGCTTACGCGTGGTCGATGCGTTGCTGATCCGGTCGGCGGCTGCCGGAGACAGTGCGGGATAAGATGAATCCGGTGCGCCGGCGCAGCGCACACCCGCCCGCCATGTTGAAGACCGCGCGTTACCCCACGATCATCAGGCATGCGGGCCTGCAGCCGCAGTAGCAGTAGCAGAAAAGGTTCGCGCGAAGCGGGCCGCAATTACAGGAGGAAGTTGATATGCAGACTCAGACCGCGGGCACAGGCCTGCTTGATGCGGATCGCCCCGATACCGTACGACTCACGCCGGAAGCGGCGACGGCACTCGGCCAGCAGGCGCTGGAGCGGGTGGGCTATAGCGGCGAGGACGCACGCATCATTGTCGACCAGCTGGTTGACAATGCCTTGTGCGGTTACCGCTTTGCCGGATTGCCGCGGATATTGGCGATTGCAGGCGACGAAAAAACCCGGCGTGACCGCACGCCGGTGAAAATCGTGCGCGAGACGCCGGTGTCGGCGCTGCTCGACGGTGGCAACAACGTGGGCTACATCGCCGCGTACCGCGCGGCTGAGGTGGCGATCAAGAAGGCGAAGTCGGCCGGCATGGCGTCAGTCGGCGCGTACAACAGCTACTACAGCGGGCGTAACGCCTATTTCGTCGAGAAGATCGTACGCGAGGGACTGGTGGCGTTTCACGCGTCCAGCGCGCACCCGCGCGTGCTGCCGCCGGGCGCAGCCAAGCCGATGCTGGGCACCAATCCCATCTGTTTCGGATTTCCGTCCGAGGAGGGACCGGTAATTTTCGATATGGGCACCGCCTCATTCATGTGGGGCGAAGTCATGTTACATGCGCACCTCAAGGAACCGCTGCCAGATGGCGTCGGCTTCGACGAGCATGGCCAGCCGTCGACAGATGCGGGCGCCGTGCTCAAGGGCGGCGTGGCGCCCTTCGGCGGGCACAAGGGTTACGGTTTGTCGTTTGCGATCCAGGCCCTCGGAATACTTGCAGGCGCGGGGCTTGCCAAGGGCCAGGTGCGCGATTACGGTTTTCTGTTCTGGGCGGTTGACCCCGACGTGATGCTGCCGGGCGGCGAATTCAAGAAACAGATGTCGGAGTATGTGCGGCAGATCAAGGCGACTCCGCGACAGCCGGGTGTGGATGAGATTCGCATTCCGTCCGAGCGGGCGAGGCGCGAACGCGAGCGCCGGCGCAAGGAAGGGATCGTCGTTGATCGGAAAGTGGTGGAGTCGCTGCAGGCGCTGTAGGCGCCGCGGTGGCTCACTGGCAGGACCGGATCAGGCGCGCGATTCCTTGCGCACCGGATCCGGTTAAGATCCCGCAGCGTCGGCAGTCGGAATCAGCGTTTTTTGATGCCCGCGATTCTGATCAGCTCTGCGAATCTTACTTTCTCCGAACTCACCAGTGTTGCGAGCTCCTGCTGGGTGCCGGGCCACGGCTGTATGCCCAGCGTCGACAGCCGTCCACTCAGTTCCGGCGATTTCAATGCGGTGGTGATCTCCTGGTTGAGGCGCGCCAGCACATTCTGCGGCGTGCCTGCCGGCGCAAATATGCCGTACCAGATCGAAATGGTGAAATCCTTGTAGCCGGACTCGATTGCCGTGGGCACTTGCGGCAGCTGAGGCACCCGTTCGCGTGACAGCACGGCGATGGGCCGGACCCTCCCCGATTTGATGTATGGCATCACGGACGGCACGGAAACCACGACTTCGTCGACCTCGCCGCCGATCAGCGCCAGCGCAGCCCGCGTCGCACCTTTGTACGGAACGTGGAGCATCTTGATCTTTGCATAATGCTGGAACATCTCGTTCGCCAGGTGGTTCGTCGTTCCCGCACCGCCGGAACCGAAATTGATTTCCCCGCGGTGATTGCGTGCCAGGGTCACGAATTCGCGTATTGATCTGGCGGGTACCGACGGATGCACGACCATGACGTTTTCAATCGATGTCATGCGCGCAACCGGCGTGAGATCGCGCTCGGCGTTGTAGTTCAGGCTTTTGTAGAGAGAGGGACTGATTGCAACGCTCGGTGATGACAGCACGATGTGATAGCCGTCGGCGGGTGACTGCGATGCAATTTCCAGTCCAAAATTGCCGCCGGCGCCGGGCCGGTTATCCGGCAGCACGTTGACATTCAGCTGCTTGCTTAACTGATCGGCCAGTGCGCGTCCCTGAATGTCGCTGGGACCGCCGGGCGGGAACGGTAGGATCAGGCGCAGCGGTTTATCCGGAAACGCCTGCGCGGCAACTTCCGCGAATGGCAGCATGATGAGCGCCGCAAATGCGGCTGTCGTAAGTACGCGACGATTGAATACAGGCATGGTGACAACTCCTCGATTTAGCGGTTTCCGCATCGATATGACTGAACTATTGCAGTTAGATCAATGGGTTGCGTTTGAACGCAAAAACCGTATTGGTCTTTGATGGTAGTAGGTAATCATGCCTAACGTCAATTATGCATGTCAGATGCATGTCACGCGCTCGACAGGAGCGCGGGATCTCAGGGCGCGATGATTGCTACGCAGCCAAATGCGTCGTGCGCAGCAGCGGACGCAGTGCGAGCAGTCCCAGCACCGGGCCGGGGGCCAGCAGCAGAAACAGGTACTCGACCGGCAGCGTGCCGGCGGCGGCATTGAGCAGCTGGATGCTGCCAATGGTGATGGCGAAGCCGATGCAGTTGGCGATGGTGAGGGCGGAGCCCACAGAAGCCGGCGGTGCATTGGCGGCGTTGAGCGCCGAGAACTGCGGTGAGTCGCCGACCACCGCGATGCCCCAGAAGACCAGAAACGCGAGCACGACTGCGGGGGGTGCCTGCAACAGCAGCGGTGAGATGATGCAGCACAGGCCCGACGCGGCGAGCTGTGCGAACGCGACGCGCCCGCTGCCGGCGCGCAGCGAGATGCGGCCGCCGATGACGCAGCCCAGTGAGCCCACCGCGATCACGATGAATGACCACAGCGGCACATTAAACTCGGCGGCGCGTGCGGCAAGCACGACTGGAACAAAGGCCCAGAACGCGTACAGCTCCCACATGTGGCCGAAATAACCGAAGGCCGATGCGCGGAACCCTTTAGATGCAAACACCGCGACGAGCGCACGCGGATCAAATCGTGATCCTTTGCCGGGATTAGGCGCGTCGGGAACCAGCAGGTACATCAGCAAACCGCCGCCTGCCGCGATCACCGAAACCCCGGTGAGCACCAGCTCCCACGGCCATGACTGGCCCAGCGCCTTGAGCAGGTGGGGGAACGCGGTACCCAGTACCAGCGCGCCGACCAGAAACCCGAGCGCGTTGCCGAGCCCCGTGTGGTACCAGCCGGCCGCGATCTTCATGCCCACGGGGTAGATGCCGGCGAGGAAAAAGCCGGTGGCGAAGCGGCATACCAGCAGCGGCGCGAGGCCGCCGTCTGCAGCAAGTACGCCGAGGTTTGCAGCTGCGCCCGCGAGCGCGCACAGCAGGAACACAAGCCGGGGCGAGTAGCGATCGGCGACCGCAAGGAATGCGAAGACCAGAGTACCGAAGATAAACCCCAGCTGCACGGCCGAGGTGACATAACCCAGCGCCTCGGGTGCGAGGCTCCACTCACGCTGCAGGTCGCCGAGCACGGCATTGCCGGCGAACCACAGCGAGGTGCCCGCGAACTGCGAGGCGACGATGACCGGCAGGATATGCGCCGGGCGATGGTTCATGGGGCTGCTCCGCCTCCGCTTCGGTCTGGATGCGAAGATAGTACGCGAGTTTTACAGGTGGTAAAACTGTGGACTTGCCACACCGGACAGCGGGGAATGGCGCTAGACTGGTTTCCGCACAGTACCGACGACAAGGAACCCGAAAATGGAATACGCAGCCGAGCAGTACCTCTACTTCACCCAGCCGGGATGAAGTAGCTGCCTCAGAACGAAAGAGTTTCTTTCGAAAAACGGGGTTGATATGGTCGTGATCGATGTGCTCAATGATCGCGACGGTCGTGATTATCTGTTGAGCAAATACGGCATGCGCAAAGTGCCCGTGCTGGCGAAGGGCGACGAATTTGCATTCGGCCAGATGCTGGATCCATTCGCGAAGTTTGCCGGCCTGCCCATGCCCGGCGCTGACCGGCTGTCACCCGAGCAGCTATACAAGAAATACGAAATGGTGTTTGCCGCAGCACAGCGCTACGCGCGGCAGTTTCCCGCAGAGCGTTTTCGAGAGCGTGTGATTTCGCATCGCGAGCGCGTGATCCGTACCTTGTGCTACCACGTGTTTCGCATCGGCGAATCTTTTCTGGAGACCTGGGATGGTGCGGAATACTCAGTGAAGATCGCCGACAACGAGCCGCCCGATGAGATGCAGACCGGTGACGACATCGCGCGTTACGGCGCCGCGGTGTGGCAACGCTACGAAACATGGTGGCAGGGGCTGGACGACCGCTCGCTGTCCCGTGTGCTCAAGACCTATTACGGCGATACCGTTGCCCACAAGTTGTTCGAACGCGTGACCTGGCATTCGGCGCAGCACTGCCGGCAGCTGGTCGCTGTGCTGGAACGCATGGGGATCGCAGCCGATGGTCCGCTGACCTCTGAGGATCTCGCCGGACTGCCGTTGCCGGAGCGGTTGTGGGAATGATGCGGTGGCAGCGTGATCGCGGGGGTGGATGGAAGCACCGGTGCCGTGCTCAACCGACTTTTTTGTAGCCGGCGTTTTCGTATTTTTCTACGCACTCCTTGATCATCACGTCGCGGGTGACGACGCCAAACCACAGCGCCGTCGTCTGGGAGACTTCGCAGGTGACGGTTTCGCCCTTGTCGTTTTGCAGCGTGACGACCTGACCGCTGCAGCCGCTCGACACGATAAGCATCATGACCAGCAGTGTTGAGCGGGTGTGACGCGTTAACTTCAGGTTTTTCATCTGCATGTTTTCGGAAAGTCCACAATGATACTGACCCGTGTCGTGGCGCCGTGATCTTTTGCTATTGTGAAACGACGGCCGGCCATTCAACGCGGGATTGAATCTACGTCGATGGATGTGCTGCGGTGCCTGGAACGCAGTTAATATACAACATGTTGATTTAATTGATAAATTTTATGATTTACCCGGGCGCGTGGTCGCAATGCAATAAAAAGTTCGGTGCGGAAATCTGATGAAGGAATTTCGATGAAGAATAGTGCAGTCACGCAATATGCCGCGTTATGGCCGCGCGGCCCGCGCCAAGCGAAGGTAAAACCGCTGGCGCAACGACTTGATACGCTGGAGGGCAAAACGATTGCGTGGGTCTGGGACTACGTGTTCCGCGGCAACGAAGTATTCGAGCAGCTCGAAAAAAGCCTGAGCGCGCGTTATCCCGGCATGAAGTTCATCAACTGGGCGGAATTCGGCAACACGCACGGTGGTGATGAGCGCGCGGTGGTCGCGGCGCTGCCGGAGAAACTCAAGGCATTGGGGGCCGATGCCGTTGTCTCCGGTATGGGCTGTTGAGGCAGCTGTACGCCCGCCGTGTTGCGGGCAAGTGTGGCGGCTGAAGCAGCGGGCATTCCGTCCTCGACGCTGGTGTGCGAAAGCTTCATGACACTGGCGAAAGCCGCGTCGCAGGGCCTGGGCTATCCCAACGCCGCAGTGGCGCCGGTGCGTGGGCATCCCGGCCTGCAGAGCAGGGAAGTGCTGCAGCAGAACATTCATGAATTCACGCTCAATGGCGTGATCGACAACCTGCTCAGGATGCCGGCGCAGAAATCCGTGGGTGGTGAGCCCGGCGCGCGCGACATCGTCTGCAGCGGCAGCTTCGAGGAAGTGAACGAGTATTTCCTCGCGCATGAATATTCCGATGGCCTGCCCGTGGTGCCGCCGACCATCGCCAAGGTCGAAGCCTTCCTGCAGTACACCGATCGTCAGCCCGACGACGTGCTGGGTGTGCTGCTACCCGACAATCGTGCCGCCACGGTGTGGAGCATTGCGGTCAACGGCGTGATGGCCGGTTGCCGACCCGAATACATGCCGGTGCTGATCGCTGCCGTTGAAGCCATGGCCGATCACGATTATGGCGTCGAGCACAGCGGCAACACGCCCGGGGGCGAGAACCTGATCGTGCTCAATGGGCCCATCATCAAGGCGCTCGGTTTCAATTACACGCAGGGCGTGATGCGCGACGGCTTCCAGGCCAATACCACGGTCGGTCGTTTCTGGCGGCTGTATCTGCGCAACGTTGCCGGATTCCTCCCGCACAAAAATGACAAGGCGACCTTCGGCAACACTTGGCGCGTGGTCGTCGCCGAAAACGAGGACGTGGTGGCAAAGCTGGGCTGGCCGTCGCACAGCGCCGAATTCGGTTTCAGCGCGGGCACCAATGCGCTGGCCGTCGGCCGTTATACCGGCGGCAATCACATCTCGTCGGTATCGGGCGCGACACCCGAGGCGCTGCTGCCATACCTTGCCGATGCCGTAGTGCGCCAGTACTCCTGGCAGATCATGTTCTCGGTGGGGCAGGGCTATGACACATTGCGGCCGCTGATCCTGCTGTCGCCGATCATTGCCGAGACCATTGCCGCGGGCGGCTGGTCAAAACAGAAACTCAAAGAGCAGATTTTTGCGCAGGCGCGCATGCCCGCGCGCGAGTTCGAACGCATCCTGCGCGACTGGACACAGAAACCGACTTGGAATCTGGCGGAGGAACATGCGGCCGGGCGCATCCCGGAAGTCTTCCATGAGTCCGATGATCCGGAACGCATGGTGCCCATTGTGTGGCGGCCGGAGGATTACCACATCGTTGTCACCGGCGATCTCGGCCGCAACAGCTGCTATGTGTTTGCGCACAACGGCGTGCTCGGATTTCCGGTGGGCAAGGCCATCCAATTACCCGAAAACTGGAACGCGCTGCGGCAAGGCGCCGGAGAATCGCATGATTGAATTGTTGCCCCGCGCGATACAGGTGGTCGCGTTGTTGTCTGCGCGCAAACAAATGATTGCCGTGGCCGAATCATCGGCGGGCGGGTTGATCAATGCGGCACTGCTCGCGGTGCCCGGTGCGTCAGCCTGCTGTCGCGGCGGCCTCGTCGTCTACACCTATGAATTGCGTCGCGCGGTCCTCGGCATCAGCGATGAGGACATGAAATTCCTGACGCCGTCCACCGAAGCCTATGCGCTGCTGAAAGCGCGGCGCACGCGGGAACTCCTGGCCACCGACTGGGCGCTGACTGAAACCGGCGCCACGGGA
>JAOUIN010000396.1 GCA_029883965.1 Betaproteobacteria bacterium | reverse complement strand
GGCCACACCGTTGTAGGTTTTCTGCCCGTTGAATGCGGCCCGGTAACCCGCAGCTTCAATGGCCGCAACCGGGAAATTCACATCTTCGAGTTTGGTTTCCTGCAGGCAAAGCGCATCGGGCGTGTGCATCGCCAGCCAGTCGAGTACCTGGGGCAGACGGACTTTCAGCGAGTTGACGTTCCAGGTGGCAAGTTTCATGTGGGTGTCGCGTGATGACTCATCCGGATGATCGACCGGATGCGGATGGATTGGTTTGTCTGACAGGCCATTGTGTCATCTGGTGCGGACCGTCGTGGACTCGCAATTGTGACGCCCGGCCTGGCCAGCTGGGTGTCCGGACCGCACTGTGCCGGATAGAAGATCCGGGGCCTTATTGTGCCGGCGCCGGGGCCGCCGCATTCTGCGGCGCGGTCGCGGCAGGCGCCGGCGTTGCTACCGCTGCCGGGGACACTGGCGGTTTTGGCGCGACGTAACCGGGTGCGGGTTCGCGCAGATAGCCTGCGGTGTCGAGCGCGCTGTCCCAGCTGGTTTCGAGATAACCCTTGAGCCGGTCGTTGCCGACAATCAACATAGGCATTTCCATGCCGCCATTGGTCAGCTTTTTGTAGCCCTCGACGTCGTTCTCCGGATTCCTGTGGGTGTAGGGTACGCCGCGCCGCGTCAGGTGCGCGCGAGCCTTGGTGCAGGCGTCGCCGCAGTCGTTTGCGTAGAGCGTAACCGGAAATTTCTGCACAGCCTGCTGCAAACTGTAAGGCAGGGTGGTTTGAACCACGCTGCCTTCGACTTTGCGGACCTCAACCTTCTTCGCGGTTGCAGGTGGCGGCGTGTCGCGCCATTCGACGCGGCCCTTGTCGTCAACCCAGCGATAAAGCTGGGCGGACTGAACGAGGCCCGCAAGCAGCAGAGTGATCAGCAGGAAAGCGATTCTTGTCATGTTGATTACCTCACGGGAAGTGCCGGAGCGGTCCAAACACGTTAACCGCATGATACCGTGGGCCGCGCTTCCCTGCACCGTTCAGTGGTGACTCAGGCCGCTATTGCGGCCATGCCGTTGTGGCGCAGCAACGCATCGATCTTCGGCTCGCGCCCGCGAAACGCCACAAAGGAATCCAGCGCCGGCCGGCTGCCGCCCACGGCCAGCACTTCATCCCAGAAACGCCTGCCGGTTTTCGGATCGAGCACGCCGTTTTCCTCAAACAGGCTGTAGGCGTCGGCTGACAGCACCTCCGCCCATTTGTAGCTGTAATAACCTGCCGCGTAGCCGCCGGCAAAGATATGCGAGAAATTATTGGGAAACCGGTTGTATGGCGGCGGCACCAGCACAGCCACTTCGCGTCGGACCTCATCGAGCAATTGCAGCGCGCCATGCCCGCCGGCCGGATCGAAGTCGAAGTGCAGGCGCAGGTCAAACAGAGAGAACTCAATCTGCCGCACTGTCTGCAGGCCGCTTTGAAAATTTTTTGCGGCGATCATCTTGTCGAACAGCGGTTTGGGCAGCTGTTGCCCGCTGCCGACATGGCGCGTCATCGGCGGCACAACGGCCCATTCCCAGCAGAAATTTTCCATGAACTGGCTGGGGAGTTCCACTGCATCCCACTCCACGCCGTTGATGCCCGAGACACCCAGGTAGTCGACGCGGGTCAGCAGGTGATGCAGTCCGTGGCCAAATTCGTGGAACAGCGTGATCACTTCGTCGTGGGTGAAGAGGGCCGGTTTCCCGCCGACCGGCGGGGAAAAATTGCAGTTGAGGTAGGCCACCGGTGCCTGCGTACCCTGCGCCGTGGCGCGACGGGTGATGGCATCATCCATCCATGCGCCGCCGCGCTTGGCCGGACGGGCGTAAAGGTCGAGATAGAACTGGCCGACCAGTACACCGGTGCGGTCGCGCAATGAGTAGAACTTCACGTCCGGATGCCATTGCGGTGCCTCCGTCGCCGTGATGCTCAGTCCGTACAGTGTTTCCACGACCTTGAACATGCCCGGGAGCACGGCAGTCTCCGGGAAATACTGCTTCACCTCGTTCTCCGAGAACGCGTAGCGCTTGACGCGCAGTTTCTCCGAGGCATAGGCGATATCCCAGGCTTGCAGCGCGGGCATGTCGAGTTCGCGGCGGGCAAAATCCTGCAGCTCGGCGAGATCGTGCTCGGCATACGGTCGGGCGCGTACCGCGAGCTCGCGCAGGAATTCCATGACCTGTGCCGGCGTGTCCGCCATTTTCGGTTCCAGCGAGTATTCGGCGTAATTATTGAAGCCGAGCAGCTGTGCCAATTCGCGGCGCAGGGC